>CAZSUQ010000070.1:0-12461 GCA_964609935.1 uncultured Thermodesulfobacteriota bacterium
CCGTTGTGGAGGCCGTGGCCGATGGCCGAAAGGCCGCCCGGTCCATTCATTGCCGGATGAGCAGGCAGGGGTAAAGAAAAATGAAAAAACAGGACCGACTCACACTGGTTCAGGACTATGTCAACCTCCTGGGTAAGGCCTACATCATCCTGTTGAGCAGCCTGGACGGGTTCTTCGGCGAACCTCTCTCCACCAATGAGAAGATCGTCCTGCAGGTGCTGGATGACGAGCCCATCTCCATCAAAGAGATCTCCATGCGTACGGGCCTGGCGCTTTCCACCTTGACCAACGTCTTTGACAAGATGGAGAAGAAGCGCCTGGTGGCAAGACGACACTCAAAGACGGACCGGCGCATGATCAACATCGAGCTTGAGGTGGCCGGCCGCCGCCTCAAGACAAGGTTCAACGAACTGATCCGGGAGATCTCCTCCACCCTCCTGGACATTCTCTCGGAAGAGGACACGGTCAGCTTTACGTCGGCCCTGGAAAAGACATCACACGTCCTTTCTGCTGAAACCGGTACCTTCCAGGATACCCTGGGCTCGCTGATCGAACCCATGAAGATGACCGTGGCAAAGGAATTCAAGAAGAACTGATCAAGGGCTGTATACGAAACATACAGACAGAGACGGACGGAGTCGGACCATGCCCAGCAAGAAACTCACAAAACTCTTTGAACCCATCAAGATCGGCAACCTGCTCCTGAGAAACCGGATCAAGATGCCCGCCATGGCCATCGCCATGGGAGAAGACGGGGGGATGTCCGAGGCGGCCAAGGCCTTTTACGTGGAACGGGCCCGTGGCGGCGTGGCCCTCATGGGTGTGAGCTGCACAGCCACCCGGCTGATCGAGGACCCCATGATCGGGTTGTATGACGATCGCTTCATCCCCGGCCTGGCAGGCCTTGCCGAGGCTGTTCGCCCTTACGGGGCCAGGCTCTATGCCCAGATGGGTGTGGGGTATAGCTGGGCCTTTGGAGACGACCCTGTGCAGCTGGTCGGTCCTTCGGGGATCACCTGCTGGGGTCGGCCTGGCACGCCCTTCCGCATGGGAGGGCCCTTTGAACCCACCATGCCAAGAGAGCTCACGGTGGAGGAGATCCGCCGGATCGTGGAGGCATACGGAGACGGAGCCCGCAGGGCCCGGGAGGCCGGGTTCGATGCGGTGGAGGTCATTGCTGCGGTGGGCTACGTCATTGCCCAGTTCCTCTCCCCTGCTACGAATCAGCGCACGGATGAATACGGGGGACCCCTGGAGAACCGGATGCGGTTCTTCCTCGAAATCATCGAGAACATGAAACAGAAGACAGGAGGGGATTTTCCCATCACCGTTCGGATCAGCGGAGCGGACCTGCTCAACGGAAAAGGGTATGACCTGGAAGAAACGAAGAAGATGGCCCCGATGATGGAGAAAGCCGGGGTCAACCAGATCGATATCATGGCCGGGTGGCACAATGCATCGGTGGCCATGATCCAGACCCAGGTCCCACAGGGATCCTGGGTGCACCTGGCCGAGGGGGTGAAGAGCGTGGTGAACATCCCTGTGGCAGCGGGCACCCAGATTCAGGACATCCACGTGGCAGAGCGCGTCCTGGCCGAAGGCCGCGCGGACATGATCTACATGGCACGTGCCCTGGTGGCGGATCCTGAATTGCCCCTCAAGGCCCTGCAGGGTCGTCTCCAGGATATCCGGCCCTGCATGAACTGCTGCCGCTGCATGGCGGCCTCGGACGACCCGCCGGTTCACTGCACGGTGAATGCACGAATGGGCCGTGAGTGGCAATACCCGGAGGAGCGGCCTGCCACGGAAAACAAGCGCGTCCTGGTGGTGGGAGGCGGGCCCGCCGGCATGGAGGCGGCACGGGTTGCGGCCCTTCGCGGACACCGGGTGACCTTGTGCGAAAAGAAGCCCAGGCTCGGGGGGGCCATGCTTTTGAGCTCCATCACCAACCCGCGCATCGGCCCGGTGCTCCGGTACATGACCCGCGAGGTGAAAAAGCACGTTGTGGATGTGAGGCTGAACACAGAGGTGACAGAGGATCTCGTGGACCGGATCAAGCCGGATGTGCTCGTGGTGGCACAGGGAGGCCGGTCCGCTTCCTTGGACGTACCGGGCATACAGAAGGACATCGTTCTTTCACGCGGGGATGCGGAGTCCATCCTCGGCGGTCGCCCCGCGGAGCAAGGCAGCCTCTGGCATCGGTTCCTCTCTTTCGGGGCGGCCCTGTTCGTCCGCTTCTTCTACAACCCCAGGGTTCTCCGTCGTATGCTCCGGCTCCCCTTCCCTTTCAAGAAGCGCGTGGCTATCCTGGGCGGCGGGTTCGCAGGGGTCGAACTGGGGGAAACCCTTGTGGAGAGCGGGAAGAAGGTGGCCATCGTAGAGACAGGAAAACGGATGGGCGCCGACATCGACATCATCCATCGGTGGGTGTTCCTGAAGAACCTGAAGGAGCACGGAGCCGAGTTGCTGACACGGACCGAAGTGGCGGAGGTGAATGACAGGGGTGTGAAGATCAACCAGGAGGGTGCTGAACGCCTGCTCGAGGCAGATACCGTGGTTCCCATCAGCATCACGACAAACAAACAGCTGGCCGAGAGGTTCGAGGGCAAGATCCCTGACATACACGTTGTCGGCGATTGTGCGGAACCGGCCAAGCTCCAGGAAGCGGTCACCTCCGGCTTCCTTGCCGGGCAGAAGATTTAGCCCGCAACGAAGTTTCATGTGCTTTGCGGGCTAGCCCGCAAAGTGAGTAAGGAATCCTGATCCTGAGGACCAGGCTTTGACTCAACAATGACAGAGCCATAGGCGGGAACCGGGAGTACGCAGAAAGGAGACGCGGACATGGAAAGCTGGGATGTGATCATCGTGGGTGCGGGTTACGGAGGGCTCTGTACCGGGGCCCTGCTGGCGCATGCCGGGAAGAAGGTCCTCGTGCTGGAAAAGGACGACAAGATCGGAGGCCGGGCCAAGAGCATCCTTCACGACGGACAGGTGCTCGACGACGGAGCCCACATCCCTTCCCGGGCGGGTCACCTGGAGTCCATCTTTGCAGACCTGTCCCTCCCCTTCCCCGAACTGGCGCAGATGAACAGAAGCGAGATCTTTCATGACGGCAGCTGGAAGAGCCCCAAGGAGCTCTTCACCGCGGATATGTATAAGCAGGTATTCGCTGAGATGATGCGTTTTTCACCCGAGGAGATGAAACAGCTCGATGACCTGCCGCTCAACGAATGGGTCCGGAGTGTATCGGATGATCCCGGCATTCAGAGGCTGTTCTTTTACCTTGGATGCGCCACGAGCGTGGGGAACCGCTTCGAGACCTACTCCACCGGGGAGATGATCTACATCCTTCGCGAGATCATCGAGAACGGCCGCTCGCTGGCCGAAATGGGAGGCGTAATCAAAGGAGGCATGAACCGGATCCTCGAGCCCCTTGCCGACACGATCAAGAAGAACGGAGGGGAGGTGCGCCTGAACACCCGTGCGGAAAGCGTGGAAATCCGCGGCAGCCTGGCTGCCGGCGTGAACATGGAAGTGGGTGAGCGCCTATTCCACAGCCAGGTGCTGAACGTGGAGACCCTCGAGGCGGACTTCGTGATCGTTACGCTTCCGCTGTGGGACCTCTTCACCCTCCTGGAGGAAACGGCCTTTCCCACGTGGTGGGTGGACTGGGTGAACTGGATCGGAACAAAGATCAGCCAGGCCTGGAGCATCGTCTACGGTCTGGACGAACCGCTCTTTGATACGGGAACCTTCCGATGGTATCCGAACCTCCCGGAATCCGGGTTCTCCGGGATCTTCTATCCCATGCCCTCCTACGGTGACGAGGTGAATCAGTACCAGTTCCACGTTTCCTATCAGGGGCATTACGACGAGTTGCCCGACCTGCTCCACCGCAGCAGGGCCACGGTCAGGCGCCAGGCCCGCGACACCATCCACATGCTGGAGAGGGAGGCCGTACGGCTGTTTCCCCAGCTCGAGGACGGATACCACTGGCGCATGGCACACGCCGGTGTGTACGGAATCGCCCAATCTCCCGGCCTCGTTGGATCCAAGCGTCCGGGCATGAAACCTCCAGGCATCCCGAACCTGTACGTGGTGTCCAACACGGTGAGCGAAGCCAGGGGGATCAGCATGTCGGCAATCGGCAGGTGCGCACGCATGGCATCCGAAGCGATTCTCAACGGCCCCTAACGGGTCGAAAGGAGACGCATGAGCAAGAAACTGCTGTCCAGACCCGCCCTGTGTGTGGGGTGCAGGATGTGTGAAATGTCCTGTGCCCTGGAAAAATGCGGGATGTTCAACCCGGTGAAGGCACGCGTCTGGATTCACAGGAACAAGAAGGGGCTGGACACGCCCATGATCTGCAGGCACTGTCTCAAGCCCCCCTGCGATCAGGCCTGTCCGGTGAAGGGAGAGAGGCCCATTCAGCGCGACAAGGCGAGCGGGATCGTTCATCTCCATCTCCAGCACTGCATCGGGTGCTACGAGTGCGTCTCGGCCTGTCCGTTCGGGGCCATGCGGGTGGATCCTCACATGGGCCATGTGTTCAAGTGTGACCTGTGTGAAGGGGACCCGGAGTGCGCCAAATGGTGCCCTACGGGTGCACTTCAGTACGTGGAAACAAAGGCCTTGGGTACACGGATTGCCCAGGACAAGGTATAACCGGTACGTTCATCTGCGGGGCACAAGGCACAAACGACTCTGTACAAACGGTAAACCTGAAACCTTCGGAAGGATCGCCTTTTCGACTCTTTTCGCATAGGAGGCTCCATGCACGGCTGGGCCGGGACCCTGTTACGGGTCGACCTGACAGAAGGAAAGGTGACAAAAGAAGAATACCCCGAGTCTCTACGATACGGATACCTGGGGGGAAGGGGCGTGAACTCGCGCTTTCTCTACGACGAGGTCAGGCCGGGCATTGACCCTCTCGGGCCGGAAAACAAGCTCTTTTTCGGAACGAGCCCGCTCACGGGCACCGGACTCCTCACCTCGGGCAGAATCCATGTCACGGCCAAGTCCCCCCTTACGGGCATCCTGGGCGATTCGAACGCAGGAGGCCACTTCGGTCCGGAGATCAAGTGGGCCGGGTACGACCACATCCTTGTGGAGGGCGTTTCCGAAAAACCGGTGTACCTGTGGATTGACGACGACCACGTTGAACTCCGGGATGCGAGCCATGCCTGGGGCAAGGTTGTTTCAGAGTCGTTTTCCGTCCTTCGCGACGAACTGGGCGATCCCCGTGTCCGGATCGCCGCCATCGGCCCGGGCGGAGAGAACCTGGTCCGGTTCGCTTCCCTGATGACCGACTACGGCAACGCGTGCGGAAAGACGGGCATGGGAACCGTCATGGGGTCAAAACGCCTGAAAGCCATCGCGGTTCGAGGTACGCGCGGATTTTCCGCAGCCCGACCCGAGGACTTCAAATCCCTGGCCCGCGACCTGATCGAGGGAATCAAGAAGGGACCGACCTACGAGAGTTTCTCCCGCCTCGGCACCCTCATGTACCTGGCACAGTACGAAGCCCAGGGAAGATCGGTTGCGAACAATGCACAGCAGACCTCCGGTATCGACTACATCAAGAACTTCGACTCGAAGAGCATGATGAAACACATGACCCGAAACGTGGCCTGCTTCGGCTGTCCCATCCACTGCAAGCACGAGTTCAAGATCAAGAAGGGCCCCTTTGCGGGCGAGAAAGGCCACGGCACGGAGTTCTGCATCATGAGCGCCCACGGACCCTCTTGCGGCAACACGGACGAGACCGCCCTGCTCAGGATCAACAACATCTGCAACGAGTATGGCGTGTGCGGTGATACCTCCGGCATCACCCTGGCCGCTGCCTTTGAATGGTACCAGCGGGGCATCATCAGCGAGAAGGACACGGACGGCATCCCTCTGCAATGGGGAAATGCCGAGGGGCAAATCGAGATGCTGATGAAGATCATCCACAGGGAAGGGTTCGGAAACATCCTTGCAGACGGATCGACCATCGCCGCTGAAACCATCGGCAACGGGGCGGAGAAGTGCATTTCCCACACCAAGGGGGGGGACATCGACCAGGTGGACATCCGTACGCTCAAGGGGTGCGCCCTGTCCGATGCGGTCTCCAGCCGCGGGGCAGACCCCCAGCGGGGCTGGCCTGCGGTGGAGTTCTATCCCATGAGACCGGAAAAGGCCAAGAAGCTCTTCGGCAACGAGAAGGCCGCGGACCCGACGTCTTATGAGGGAAAGGGGACCGTGGTCAATTACTTCTCCTCTATCTGCACCATGTGCGATACACTGGGCCTCTGCAAGTTCGCGAGCGGGTGGTTCGGAAACCCCATTCATATGAAGGAGATGGGAGAACTGGCCTCTGTCCTCACCGGTGTGGAATTCAACGAGAAGAAGATGTGGGAAATCGCGGCCCGGATCAACAACGTGGAGAGGGCCTACCTGGTGCGGGAGGGCATCACCCGCAAGGACGACACGATTCACGGCAGGGCCATGGAGGAACCGGTCCCCTCGGGTCCATACAAGGGACAGAGGCTCGAGAGGGACAAATTCGAGGGGATGCTGGACGATTATTACAAGATCGTCGGCTGGGACAAGAAAACAGGCGCTCCGACTCGAAAGACCCTGGAGCGGCTGGGGCTTCAGGACATCGCAAAAGAGCTGCAGGACATGGGAAAGCTCCCTTGACGTCATGGAGATCAATCGGAAGAGGGGGAAGTCATGGAAGAGAAGATCAGGGAAGTCGTGGAGTCCTATTTCCGCCTGGTGAACGAAGAGAAGTTCGAGGAGTTCTTTTCGCTCTTCGCCCCTGACGTGAAGTTCAAGGCACCCTTCAATTTCACTGCGCAGGGCTTGGACAACATAAAGCCCTTTTACTTACAGGTGCCGCAAAACTACCCGGAACACGTGGACACCCCCGAGCATATCCTCGTTTCCGGAAACCGGGCTGCGGTGTTCATCGACTTCATCGGAAAGACCAGCGAGGGGCGTCCCGTTGCCTTCAAGGCCACGGACTGGTTCGAGATCGAAAACGGCAAGATCAAGTCCTTGAACATCTTTTTTGACAGCTTCCACCTTTCCCGGGTTGTCGCTGGAAAAGCATGACCGTATCCTCGAGGATCCCTCATGAACGAACCGTCTGAAGATCATCCCGTAGGCGTGGAGATCCCCTCCCCTTTCAGGGACCTGCCCCCGGAAAGACAAAAGCAGATTCGGCGCCGCGTCTATGTCGGCAGCTGTCTCTTCCTTCTTGTCGTGGCGTTCTCCGTGGCGGCCCTGAATGCATACACGTCTCACAAGAAGAGGCAGGCCGCGGCCCAGTGGCAGCCCCCCGGGATCCCGGTCCAGGTCCTGGATATACAGACCCGGGACTTTGAAGAAGTCGTGGAGGCCACCGGGGTCATCCAGCCCTTTCAAGAGGTCACCGTGCACCCCGAGGTCAGCGGAAAGGTGGTGCGGGTGGAGGCGGACCTGGGCGACACGGTTCAAACAGATGCGCCTCTCGTCAGCATTGACAACGAGCTCGCCCGCCTGAAGGTCAGGCAGATCCAGGCGCAGATCACGAAGCTCAAGGCCCTGAGCAAAGACGCGGAAAAGAATCTCCAACGCAAAGAAAAGCTTTTCAAGCGAAAAACCGTATCCGAAACGGATTACGATCAGGCCTCTCTTGCGGTCCAGACCAACCGGGGCATGCTGGAAGAGGCTGAAACGGCCCTGGAAATGGCCCGGTACGAGCTTCGCCACACCGTGGTTCGAAGCCCGATTCGCGGGAGGGTAGCAGCCCGTTTTCTGGAAATTGGAAGCCTTGCCTCACCGCAGACCCCTGTGGCCCGGGTCGTGAACATGGAGAAGGTCAAGGTGGAGGTTGGCTTGATGGACGACGAAATCCGACGCGTCCGGGTGGGCCAGGAGGTGAAGCTTTCGGTGGACGCTCTTCCGGGGAAAGGGCTCATGGCCAGGGTTTCGGCAGTGGGCAGCCAGGCGGACGAACACACGCTCACCTTTCCCGTACGCGTGGAGAGAGCGAACAGCGACCCGGACAGTCTGCTGCTCCCGGGCATGATCGCCCGGCTGTCCATTCGTGTGAAGCACCACCGTGACGTCATCGTGGTGCCGCGCGAGATCGTCCATGAGGAGTCCGGCCGACCCACCGTCTTCCTGGTGAAGGACTCCCGTGCCTCTAAGCGCCGCCTGACACTTGGACCCAGCGAAAAGGACATGGTCATCGTCACTTCCGGGCTGGTGCCGGGCGATCACGTCGTATGCGTTGGCCACGAGATCCTCGACGAAGGCCTCCTGGTGCAAATCGACGACCAGGGCCGGCTCTCGAAGAACCCTGAAGACACAAAACGACCTCCAGCAGCTTTTCAGGAGAGCCCTTCCCCATGAGCCTGGCCGGCTTCTCGGTAAGGAATTCCGTACTCGTCAACATCCTGATGATCTCCATCCTGGTCATCGGGGTGCTCTCCTTCATCCGGCTCCCACGCGAGCTCATCAGCAACGTTGCCCTGAACTGGGCCCTGGTCATTGCCACCTACCCCGGCGCATCCCCCAAGGAAATCGAACACCTGGTCACGATTCCCATCGAGGAGGAGATCCAGGACCTGGACGGAATCGATTTCATCTCCTCCAAGTCCGGAGAAGGCTTCTGCGTGATCGACGTGAAGTTCGAGGACATGGACGAGGAGGATTACAGGTACGCCCTGCAGGAGTTGAAGAGCCGGGTCAACGGGATCGATGATCTGCCCGAGGACGTGGAAGACATCGAGGTGAACGAGTTCGACACCTCGGACGTGGTTCCGGTCATCAACATCACGGTGAGCGGCAGTCTCCCGGAAAGCGAATTGAGGGAGATCGCGGACAACCTGACGGATCGGATCAAGGACATCCCGGAGGTGTCCCAGGTGGAAAAGATGGGCATGCGGGACCGGGAGGTCTGGGTGGAGGTGGACCCGGACCGGCTGTACAATTTCGACCTGACCTTTCCCCAGGTGATTCAGGCCCTGGCAGGGAAGAATCTCAACGTGCCGGGGGGGAAGCTGCAATCCGGCCGCAGTGAATTCCTGCTCCGGACCGTGGGGGAGATCGACGGTGCCGCCGACCTCCAGCGTGTCATCCTCCGCCAGACCCCCGGGGGACGCAGGGTTTTGCTGGGTGATGTGGCCCGGGTCCGGGAGGCATACAAGGATGATATGGGAACCATCTCACGCATGGACGGCCGACCGTCCATCACCCTTTCCATCTCCAAGACAAGCGAGGGCAACTCCCTCAAGATCATCGAGGCCATCAAGCGCGTTGTCATGGAGACCGGCGAGCGGCTGCACGGAGAGGTGAACCTGGGCCATGCCGTTTCCCTTTCCCTCACCGAGCCGCCGGGGAGTTCGTCCGGCGACCGCGATCACTTCCTGAAGTTCACCTCCACCTTTGACAGCTCGGTTCACATCAAGGACTCCCTGGGTGCACTGGAAAACAACGCGGTCTTCGGACTGGGCCTCGTGCTGGTTCTTTTGTATTTCTTTCTCGGTCTGCGGTACGCATTCATGGCGGCCCTGGGGATGACCATCTCCTTCCTGGGCGCGTTCATCTTCATGTCCTACACAGGCGAAACCTTTAACGGCAACTCCCTGTTCGGGCTGGTGCTCGTCATGGGGATCGTGGTGGACGACGCCATCATCATCCTGGAGAACTGCTACCGGTACCTGCAGGCTGGACTCAGCCCGAAGGAGGCGGCCGTGCGGGGAACGGACGAGGTCATCCCGCCGGTCCTGTCCGCGACCCTCACCACCGTCTGCGCCTTCCTCCCGTTGATGCTCCTTCCCGGTATCATCGGGAAATTCATGCGGACCATCCCCATGGTGGTCTCCATGGCCCTTGTGGCGTCCCTGTTGGAGGCATTCGTCATCCTTCCCACCCACGTGGCCGAGTGGAGCGGCAGGAAGCGGCCTGAAAAGAGGAATCCGCTGATCGGATTCCTGAACCATTATTACCCGCGCATCCTGCGAAGCATCCTCCGGTTCCGCTACCTGTTCGTCGTGGTGGGCCTCCTGACGTGCCTGGCTTCGGGCTTCCTGATCCCCTCCCTGGGCGTGGACCTTTTCAGCGGCGAGGAGCTCCCCCGGTTCTTCGTGTACGTGGAAATGCCCACCGGCACCAGCCTCGAGGTCACGGACGACACCATTCGCCGCATTGAACAGGAGGCGCTGGGCCTGCCCCGGGAAGACGTGGATGCCGTGGTGGCCACATCGGGCATCATCCAGACCCAGGAAGACTGGAACATCCAGTCCTATGTGGGACAGATCATCGTCGACTTGAAGCTCAAATCGCATCGCAAACGATCCACGGACGAACTGATTGAAACCCTCCGCAAACGGATCGCCCACATCAGCGGGCCCAAGAACGTCCGGTTCGTCAAGATGATCACCGACCCCCCCACGGGCAAGCCCGTGGAGATCAAGGTCAAGGGAAACGACTTTTCAACCCTGCGGGAAATCGCGAATCAGGTGAAGACCGAGCTCCGAAAGGTTCCCGGGGTCTACGATATCGGAGACAATTTCTCTGCAGGGAAACAGGAGATCCGGATCCGCCTGGACGAAGACAAGGCCGCCCTGTTCGGCCTGAACGTGGCGCGGGTCGCCCAGACCATACAGGCCGCTTACCAGGGAGGAGAGGCCTCCATCTGGAGAGACATGGATGAAGAGGTCAAGATCCTGGTGAAGCTCGCTGCGGATTGGCGCCGCCATCCCGAGGATCTGCTCCGCCTGAAGATAGGAACCCCCTCGGGGGCCCATGTACCCCTGGCCAAGTTCGCGCGCGTGGAGATCGAACCGGGCTTTGCAGAGATCCGACGCTTCAAGGGCGAACGCGCCATCACCATCCACGCAGAGGTAGACAAGAAAACCGCCAGTGCCGTGGAGGTCAACGCGGACCTCGAGCAGGTCACCCGTGATCTGATGGGCCGCTATCCGGGGTATCGAATCGATTTCGAGGGAGAGTTCAAGGAATTCCGGGAAACATTCGACAACATCGTTCAGCTTTTTGTCATCGGGATCTTTCTCATCTACCTCATTCTCTCGGGCCAGTTCCGCAGCTTTGTTCAACCGCTGATCATTCTCTTCACCGTGCCCTTCGCCTTTCTGGGCGCCATGGTGGGGCTTCTCGTGCTTGGTTCCAAATTTACCGTGGTCACCATGTACGGCATCGTGGCCCTGGCCGGGATCGCGATCAACGATGCCATCGTGCTGATCACCTTCATCAACAACGCAAGGGCCAGGGGCGCATCCCGTTACGAATCGGTCATGGAGGCCGGAATGCTCCGTCTGCGACCCATCATCCTCACGAGCGTCACCACCATCGGGGGCCTCCTCCCCATGGCCATGGGGCTGGGAGGGGAGTCGGAAAACTGGGCGCCCCTGGCCAACACCATCATCTGGGGACTGTTCTTTGCCACCATACTCACCCTGCTGATCATTCCGGCGGTGTACATGATCCTTGTGGATGACCTGGGAACGCCCCTGCGTCGTTGGGTCCGCTTCCTGCTGAATCTCCCGGAGACGGGTTCTCATCCCGAATACGAGGCCGGACACAATCCTCCTCCAGGGGAGCGGGGCAGGTGAGAAGCAGAATTTAGATGGTAGGGAGGTGTCTCGCGTGGAGTTTTCTTGTCCCTAAGGGGGTTTCTATCGATTCCTATCGATGGGTGCTAAGTATTGCGGTACCGGCGGCTCAAGGGTTTAGAGTATCGACGTGAGATGTTCGTTGTTCCGAACCCTCTTCTGTTTCCGATTCTTGATAGAGATATAAAAACCCTTCCGGCAACTCAGGCTTGTAGAAATATAAAATGGCAGGGAGGATGAATCAGTTCTTGTACGTTCTCAAGATGCATTTATTAGACTGTCTTAGGCCACTTTGCCTGCAGCGGTTCAATCAAATATAGACGCTTTTTCCCCGCCACGGTATCTATACCGCACTTTCAATCATGACCCCGGCCAATTAGTGGGGGCCGTCACAGCGCGTCCTGGACCGTCCCGGGGACAGTCCAGGACCGGCGGATCACACGGCCGCTCTTCTCACCGGTCAGCGTTCCGTTTTCGACAACCACTTTTCCGTTGACGATGACGTAGTGGATGCCTTCGGGCGGATCGAGGAACGTGGCAGGATCGGTGTTGCCGGGCGCGCAGACGGCCGTGTCAATGATGAGATCCGGATCGAAAATCACAATGTCGGCGTCGCGGCCTTCGTCCAACCTCCCCTTTTCAGCGAGGCCGAACCAGATCGCCGGGGCCGCCGTGGCCTTGTGGAGGGCCTGCATGAGGTCCATGACCCCCATGTCCCGGGCCCAGTGGCCGATGAACCTGGCGAAGGCGCCCGAAGCGCGAGGGTGCCCCTCGATCTCGCCCGTCACGGCGTCTTTGTTGACATACCCGTCGTTGCCCACAAAGACAAAGGGCCTGGATAATGCCAGCATGGTG
>CAZSUQ010000071.1:0-12451 GCA_964609935.1 uncultured Thermodesulfobacteriota bacterium
GTGTCGGGTTCCGTTGACTCGGAACCGGAGGGCGATGCAGCCTCTCCTCCGGAATCCTTCCCGGAAGCCTGTTTCTTCTCCGCTGCCTCTGGATTCTCCTGCCCGCTCACCTCCAGCACCTTCTCCTCTTCACTCCCCTGGGCACCCTTCGCGGGGCCGGGGTCCTTCGCCGCAGAGGCCTTCCCCACCTCTACCGGTTCTCCGTTGTTCTTCTTGTCGCTTTCATCCTTTTTCATCTTCACGTCCCTCTCTTTCACACGCGAGCTTCTTCCGGGGGGCGCGTTCCTGAATCTGAAGCATTTGATCCGTACGAGCCTTGACAGGCAGGCGGGTATCTCTGTTCAAGCGTTGAAAACGGCTCTCCGGCCGGTTACGAACCCCTGTTGAAGCGCTCGGAACCCCGGCATCAAACCCCTAATCCCTCCCTCTCCATGCCCCCATCGTTTCCAGCTTTTCTCCAACCGCTTTTGCCGCAAACTCAACAAGTGGAATCACGCGCGAATAATCCATCCTCTTTGGACCGATGATGCCGAGGGTGCCCAGCGGAGTCCCCCCCTTATAATAGCTGCTCATGATCAGGCTGCAATCGGCCATCTCGTTCCACTCGCTCTCCGAACCGATGTACACCCTGATCCCCTCTTCCTCCATCACCTTGTCGACCAGTTGGAAGAGCATCTCCTTTTCCTCGAAGGCTCTCAGCAGGGCCTTCATCTTCTGGATGTCCTCGGCAAACTCCGGATAGTCGAGAAGTTTGCTCTGCCCGTCGATATACAACCCCGTCTGCTCCGTTTCCAGGAGCCAGGTCCGCGTGTTCCAGAGCCGATCCAGGATCCGCCGAACCTGATTCTTTTCACTCTCGATCTGCTCCAGGATCCGATGCCGTGCCTCGGAAAGAGACCGCCCCTTGATATGGTGGTTCAGCTCCTCCGCAGCCTGTGAGAGTTCCTTCTTCGACAAGTCGCGAACCCCTTCGATGACCCGGTGAAAAAGCACACCCATGGTGGAAATGAGCACGATGAGGATGCGGGAGTCATCCAGACGAAAGAGGTCGATGCCCTCGAACACAACCTGCGACATGTTCGGTGCAGACACGATACCGGCATATCGGGATGTGCGGGAAAGGATCCGGGAGGTTTCCTGCATGATCTCTCCCACGTCGTGGAAAACATCCTGGTATCGATTGACAATGAATTCCCTGATGTTCCGGTGAAGGGGTTGGGGATCCATCAGGGAGTCCACATAGGCACGAAATGCCAGGTCCGTAGGGACCCTGCCTGAAGAAACATGGGGCTGCTCCAGGTAGCCGCTCTCTTCCAGTGATGCCATGATGTTCCGCACCGTGGCCGGGCTAAGGTTCAGCCGGTATCGCTTTGTGAGCTTCTCAGAGCCCACAGGGAGCGCTGTGAGGATATGGTCGCGGATCGCGGCACGCAAGACCAGCCATTTCCTTTCATCGAGTCGGTCCGCCATCTCTTCACTGCCTTCTGTGTCGAGCCCTTCGGGCTTTAGAAAGAAACCTGTCCGCAAGAGGCTAATTCGAGAAATTATAGCATATCAAAAGGCCTAATGGGAGACATGAGACGCCTCCTTCATGGTGCGGACAAGGTTTGAAAAGGCCTATGATTCACGCCGTTTTTATGTACAGATAGAGCTGGTGCATGGCAGCCCAGGCACTGATGATGCGGGTGTAGTCCCTGTCCCAGTGGAACCGGTAGGTCTTGGAAAAACGATCCCCCCGGCGTCCCCAGGCCGTGCACACGGTCCCCACGGGCTTTTCCGGCATGCCTCCATCCGGCCCTGCAATGCCTGTAATCGCAAGGCCCACCTGGGCGCGTGAATGCGCCAGCCCTCCGTCCAGCATGGCCAGGGCCGTGGGCTCACTCACCGCGCCGTGGCGCTCGAGGATTTCCATGGGAACACCGAGCAGATCCACCTTGGCCTCGTTGCAATAGGTGACGAATCCGCGGTCCATCCATTGGCTCGACCCCGGCGTGTCGGTGAGGAGCTTGGCGGCCAGCCCTCCTGTGCAACTTTCAGCGGTGACAACGCGAAGGCCCTGCTTGGCCAGTTCCCGTCCCAGAACCGCGGGCAGCCTCTCCTCTCCGGTCCCGTAAATGTGTGGGTCCAGCAACCGATGGACCTCCCGGGAGGCGGAGGCCAACCCCTCCTCGTCCTCCTCCCGGCACCGGAGTTTCACGAGGATCTCGGGAAAGCTGAACCGGTAGGATATGCGAACAGAAGGAGCTGCCTTTTCCAGGGGCTGCATGCGAGAGCCCACCTCGCTCTCCGCCAGGCCGAAAACACGAAAACCCTTTGAGATCACATGCTCCCTCTCCCGCATGTTCCGTTCCAGCCAGGGCAAGAGCGCCTTTTCGAACATGGGCCGGTTCTCCCTTGGGGGCCCCGGCATCACGGCAAAGATGCAATCCTTCTCCTTGAATACATAGCCGGGGGCCGTTCCCAGCTCGTTAGGGAGGACCTCGGCCCCCTCCGGAAACATGGCCTGCTTTTCATTCCCGGCAGGCGGCTCCTTTCCACGCAGCGCGATAAAGAGTTGACGCAGTCTCTCCCAGTGTTCCCTGTCCAGGACCCGCTTTCGCCCGAAGGCATGCGCAATGGCCTCGGTTGTCCTGTCATCGGAGGTGGGGCCCAGACCGCCGCAAACGATTGCGAGCCGGGATGACGCCGAGGCTGCCTTCACTGCGTCTCCGATCTCTTCCTTTTCATCGGGAAGGATGCGTATGGTTTGAACCTGAAGCCCCTGTTCGCTGCATTTCTCCGCAAAGAAAGGCCCGTTTCGGTCTTCGATCTCCCCGGCAAGCAGTTCATCCCCGATCAACAATACCGAGACCTTCATTTTCGGATCCTCCTGCAGGGATCTTATCAAACCCCTTTTCTTTAAGAAACCGCCGGGGCTCAACCTTGCATTGAACCCGGGCAGGCACTATGCTCAAAAACATACGTGAGGGAAGGAGGGGGCATGGAAGCAGGGGCCGGCAGACCGGAAAAGAAGCGCCGCAGCAAGGGCCGCCCGAGAAGACATGCCCGTGACGAACCGCTGAAGGTTCGTATCCGTCGAATCGAGCAGATGCTCGTCTCTGTGGCCCAGGAGACCTATGGTGAGATGTTCGGCCCCAGGGTCGACCGTGCCCGCCCCTTCCCGCTTGAACTCGCCACACGGATCGAGCCAGGGACCGCCTGGAAGTCGGAGGCGGATCCGTCCCTGGAGGAACAGATCCGGGAAGCCGTACAGAACATGGCGATCCAGGCCGAGGCTTATCAACCCGGCAGGGTCTATTGCTACCGCTGCGAAAGCTCGCTCTGTCCTCACAGCACCCCGCCCAGGCCGGCCAGCGTATTCGGAGGGTATTCCTCCACCGGCATCCCCCTCTGGCCGGATCTTTCCCAGGCCCTGCTCGAACTCAAGCACCCGGACATCGACCTCCTCTACGAATCGCAAGAGAAGAAACTGGTGGCAGCCTACGTGGATCCGGATGTATTGAAGCACCGCCAGCTCAACGTGTTCGGGAAGCAGTCAAAAACCTATGATATCCTGGGACAGGTCGTGTTCGGATTCCTTGTGATGAACACCCTGGATTCCGGGAAGCGGCACAGGGAGCGTGTGGCCTTCACGCTACAGGCCGTGGAATGCCGAAGGCCGGATGAGTCCCCCCGGCTGGAACTGAATGCCCTGGGAAGGCTTTCCAACGGCCACCCGGCCATGGACGCCTTTGAAGGGGCTTTTCAAGAACGGATCCAGAACATCATTGCTTCCACGCGTCACCGGATCCGGAGCCTGACGCCCTCCTCCACCACCTCCGGAAATGGCAAGCCGGCGCGGCTTCGCCCAAACACCTCATCCCTGGTGACGGACACGCTTCGGAAATCCGCCAGGACCCTTGAAAAGGCGGGTCGGCAGCGGGGGAGGCGTACAAACCATGCAGAGGAGCACCGTGCAAGCCGCCGCCCCACCTCCAGCGCCCTGGAGGACACCCTGACCGCAGCGGACGACCTCTTTCTATGGGACGAACATCGGAACACCGTGGTTGTGGTGGGCCCAAGGAGTCGGGTGCATGTCTTCAGCCCCAAAGGCCGCCACATCACGAGCCTTGTACTGGAGGCGGAAGCCGTAAAGGGTCGCATGCGGAGAAAGCGCTGGACAAGGATGACGGACAAGGCCCTGGGACAGTTCCGGGCGTCGCTCAACCGGCCCCCATCTGCTGTGGACCGCAAAGGTGTTTCTTGAGGAAACGGGCCTCCATCTCCACCACTTGCTCGAAGACCTCCCCCGCATAGACGTCAAAATGTCCCACAGGCAGACAGACCTTCTCTGATCGAGGCATACGGGAGGCAACCCTGTCCACGACCCCGGCGGGGATCAAAGAGTCCTTTTCGGCAATCACCACCAGCGCCGGACAGCGGACCTTTTCCGCGTGGCTGCCTGGCCTGTAAAAGCTGGCCGAGACGAACACCCGGGCAGGACAGCGATTCTCCCAGGAGGAATCTTCCGGGACCATGGCGAGGTATCCGGCCTTGGAGTCCTGCCGGTTCATCACCGCAAAGGTGTCCGGATCGCCCACCACCGGAACCGTGTGAGGGGTGCGAAAGGTCGCGATCCGGCTCATGTCCCGCAACCCTTCCCAAACGGCACGGGACAGGTATCGTGGACCGAGCTCGCGCAGGGTGGACAGGCCGTCCACAAAGGGGACCTGTGCCACGATGGCGGAAATCCCCTGAGCCCTAGCCGCTGTGACAATCACGTGCCCGCCGCTGAAGGATGTACCCCACAAGGCAAGCCTGTGAGGGTTGATGCGCGGGAAGGCCCGCACATGGTGGATGGCAGCCGTCCAGTCCTGCAGGTGGCGTCGCGGGCTGACCAGGTTCCTTGGCCGGCCCTCGCTTTCTCCGAAGTTCCGGTAGTCAAAGAGGAAAACCGCCATCCCCTCCGCAACGAACCGCTCCGCAAAGGCGGGCAGACGAAACGAACGCTCCGCGCAAAAACCGTGCGCCATGACCACCACGGGAGGGTTGGAAACCGGACTCGGAAGAAAGAGGGTTCCCTGGCATCGTTTCCCTTCACTGAGAAAGGGGTGCTCGATGGTCTCGAATGGTCCGGCAGAACTCATACCCACCGACTCACAAATTGTTCGAGCTTGTCCAGGGGAACGGCCCCGATCAGGCTGTCCACCAGTTCACCCTCTTTGAAGAGGAGCAAGGTGGGGATGCTGCGAACGCCGAACTGGGCGGCTAGTGATGCGTTTTCATCCACATTCACCTTTGCCACGCCCAAACGGCCCTTATAGGTTGAGGCGAGTTCCTCAAGGGCGGGCGCCACCTGTTTGCATGGGCCGCACCAGGTGGCCCAAAAGTCAACGAGAACAGGACTTTCCGCCTTGAGAACCTCCTGTTCAAAGGTTGTTTCGGAGACCTGACGTACCCCTTCGTTGTTTTCCTGCGTGCTCATCTTTGTGCCTCCTCTCTCTTCCTGGAAACGTCATCCTCGGATGAAGGACCCTCTTGGGAACGCGACGCGTTCCGGCACTGGGGCCTCAGTCAGGTTGATATGCCGAAACGGGGCAGGACAAGGGTCTGCAACAGGACCCACACCCCGATGACGACGAAGAAAAACAGCATCTCATTCATAACGAGCCTCCCTTTCCATATCTTCACGTTCTCCTGTTCTCTTTCCGTATGGATCCATGAAGTGCGGAAATGGTTTCAAGAATCCGGCAGGTCCGGCGAGAAAGAGGGGCATGGGGCAGGATTCCGCAACGGGACGGAGCAGGGAAACGTTCCTTCGGAATCGTGTGATGGAGAAGCTGGGATGGCTGGTTGTGGGTCGAAACGACGCCTGGAGGATCGCCTCCGCGTCCTTGGCCAGAGGGATGAGCAAAGCCAGGCATGCCGATCTTCAAAAGGCTTGGGTGCCTTCAGCCGGCAGGGCTTTCCTCTTCCTTTTCAATGGCCTCCACCGTTTCTTCTTCCAGGAGCTTTCGGTTGAGGAGCTCTTTCTCGATCTTGATCATTGCCTTTTTCAGTTCCGGATAGAGCCCTACATCGATGGTGATTCCCTTTTTGGTGGGGCGACGCTCACCGCTGTCTTCCGGTTCATAGTAGATCCGAAGATCGATGAGCTTGTGTCCCTTGTACTCGGTCAGGGATACCCGGACCTCTTCGGTGGCATTCTTGGCGAACTGATGAAGGACCTCTCCCATAAGCTGATTCCTTCCTTTCCGTTTCCCTTCCACGGAAAACGGGAGCAGGGGGTAAATGGGGGGCCGGCAGAGGGCTGAATCGGAAACCCGGATACGAACCCGCCTACTGCTCCACATTCCCTTGCCGGAGCATGTTCAGAAGAACATTGGTTTCGTCGATTGCCTTCTGGGCCTGAGCCTTTATTGCATCTGGGCCTGAGTTTTTCAACTCCTGCATGGACATGAGGGCCGTCTGGAGTTCCACATCCATGCGTCCGTTCAATCTCGTTGCGAGGATGTAATCCACCTTGGATTCCAGTGCGCTGAATTCTTGTGACCGCAGACGATTCAGGGGAATGCTCACATCCTTGAACAAGATGTAGGAGAAAGCGAACGAGAGGCAAGCGGCCAGCAAGGCCAGTGTCACCAGAACACGAACCCCTCGAAAGTGTCTCAGGCTTTCATCTTCCATGCTGTTTCCTCCTTTCGTGAACGAAGGTGTTGCAATCTCTACGGTGCTTCTCCTCTGTCGGATAGGGATAGTTGTATGCGAGAATGTCTAACCTTGTCAACCGTTTGTCTCTGCTTCCCTCAGGAGGAGGATTTCTTCTGAGGTCAAACCGACGTCAGCCATTCCGCATACCGGTCGTTCTCGCCCTTTGCCACGGCGAAGAAGTCGCTTTGAAGCCCGAGCGTCACCGGGCCGGGTTTGCCCTTCCCGACCCGGCGGCCGTCCACTTCCCGGATCGGTGTGATCTCGGCCGCAGTCCCGGTGAAGAACGCTTCATCTGCGGTGTACAGCTCATCCCGGGTGAAGCGTTGCTCGATGACGGGGATCCCCTTGTCCCGGGCCAGTGTGATCACGCTGCTGCGCGTGATCCCGGGCAGGATGGACGTGAGGGGCGTTGTCTTCATCTCACCCCCCTTCACCATGAAGATGTTCTCTCCGCTTGCCTCGGACACATAGCCGTCCGTGTCCAGCATGAGCGCCTCGTCGAAGCCCAGGTCCGTGGCCTCCTTCTTGGCCAGCACGGAATTGACATAGTTTCCGCATATCTTCGCCTTGGTCATCATCACATTCACGTGGTGCCGGTGGTAGGAAGAGGTTTTTACACGGATGCCGTTCTTCAACCCCTCTTCTCCCAGGTAGGCGCCCCAGGACCAGACCGCGATACAGAGGTGAATCGGATTCGCCTCTGAGGGCAGCACGCCCATGGCCCCTGCCCCGATAAACGCGATGGGCCGAATGTAGGCTTCCTCCAGCCGGTTCGCCCGCAACGTCTCCAGGATGGCCTCCTCCACATCCTTTTGGCCGAAGGGGATCTCGAACCCGCCGATGTGTGCGGAGGAAAAAAGCCTCTCCACGTGCTCCCTCAGCCGGAAGACGCCGGAGCCTCCGCCGGTCTTCTTGTAACAGCGAATCCCCTCAAAGGTACCCATACCGTAGTGAAGCGTGTGGGCCAGGACGTGGACCGTGGCGTCCTCCCAGGGGATCAGCTTTCCGTCCATCCAGATCTGTTCGGTCTTTTGCACCATCTCAGCGCCTCTCCTTTGCTTTCTTTTTATTTGCGCGTGTGAGACTCAAAAAGCTCTTGCTTCCGCTGTTTCCCGGAGGAGAGCCTCATCCGGCTCCTTCCTGTTTGAGCTTTCGCCGGAGAATCTCGTTCACCATCTTGGGGTTGGCCTGCCCCTGCGTGGCCTTCATCACCTGGCCCACAAAGAAGCCGAGAAGCTTCTCCTTGCCGGCACGGTATGCCTCCACCTCGTCCGGGTTGCCCTGCATCACCTGGTCCACAACGCCTTCAAGCTCTGAGGCGTCCTGAATCTGCACCCACCCCTTTTCCTTCACGATGGCCTGCGGGTCCCTGCCCGTCCTGTACATCTCTTCAAAGACCTGCTTTCCGATCTTTCCGCTGATCGTGCCCTCCTGGATCATGGAGAGCATGGCTGCCATGTGTTCCGGCTTGATCTCGCACTGTTCGATCTCACGCCCGTCGCGGTTGAGCTGCTTGAGGAGCTCTGTAAGCACCCAGTTGCTCACCACCTTGGGGTCCGGGAACCGGGACGTGACGGATTCAAAATACTCGGACAGCTCAGCCGAGGCTGTCAGGATCCTCGCATCTTCCCTTGGAAGGCCGAGCTTGTCCACGAACCGTTTCTCTTTCCGGTCCGGCAGTTCGGGCAGGCTGCTGCGGATCTCTTCCGCGCGGTCCGGGCCCACCTCCACCGGGACGAGGTCCGGATCCGGGAAGTAGCGGTAGTCGTGCGCCTCTTCCTTTCCGCGCATGCTCAGGGTCACGCCCCTGGCTTCGTCCCACAGGCGCGTTTCCTGGACCACCTCACCGCCATCTTCCAGAACATGGGTCTGTCGCTGGATCTCATAGATCAAGGCGCGTTCCACGAACCGGAACGAGTTCATGTTCTTCAACTCGGCCTTCACGCCGAAATCCTGCGTTCCCTCCGGGCGCATCGACACGTTTGCGTCACACCTGAGGCTCCCCTGCTCCATGTTCCCGTCGCAGACGCCCAGATAACGGAGGATGCTCCGAAGCTTGCGGAGAAAAACCCCTGCCTCCTCCGGAGAACGAATGTCCGGCTCGGTAACGATCTCGATGAGAGGGACACCTGCGCGGTTCAGGTCCACGAGACCTGCATCGGCGGTGTCCATGGTGCCGGAATAGACGAGCTTGCCGGCATCCTCCTCCACGTGAACCCTCGTGATCCCCACTCGCCTCGTGACCGATTCCAGCTCCAGGTCCAGGAATCCTCCCAGGGAGAGAGGGAGTTCGAACTGGGAGATCTGGTAGCCCTTGGGAAGGTCCGGGTAGAAATAGTTCTTTCTTGCAAAAACGGAGCGGGGTGAAATGGTTCCTTGCAGGGCCACGGCTGTTCGGATGGCAAATTCCAGGACCTGTTCGTTCAACACGGGGAGAACACCGGGCAGTCCCGTGCAGACCGGGCAGGTGTGGGCATTGGGCTCCGCACCGAACGCGGTGGAGCAGCCGCAGAAGATCTTGCTCTCGGTGAGCATCTGCGCATGAATCTCGAGCCCGATGACGGCCTCGTACTCCATGGTCTCTCCTCAGAGGGCCGGTTTTGTCCTTTTGTCGAGAGTCTCCCTCTCGAACGCATCTCCTGCCCGCAGGACCGTACCCTCGTCAAAGGGCTTGCCCAGGATCTGGATACCAAGGGGAAGCCCCTCCGGCGTGGTCCCGCAGG
Source organism: uncultured Thermodesulfobacteriota bacterium (assembly GCA_964609935.1). GTDB lineage: Bacteria > Desulfobacterota > DSWW01 > DSWW01 > DSWW01 > CAYTRL01. Next base: position 9,414 of record CAZSUQ010000071.1, read on the forward strand.
GCAGGCAGAGGCCGGGAAGCCCGGAAAGGTTCACGGAAGCGGTGAAGATGTCCAGCAGGTACATCTGAAGAGGATCCCCGATCTTTTCCCCGATGGGAAACGCCGGCGTGGGTGAAGCCGGAGCGAGGATCACGTCACAGTGCTGGAACGCATTCTGGAAGTCTTCACGAATCAGGGTCCGTACCTGCTGCGCCTTTCTGTAGTAGGCATCATAGTAGCCGGAACTCAAGGCATAGGTTCCCAGCATGATCCTTCGCTTGACCTCTGCGCCAAACCCCTCCGCCCGTGTCCGGGTGTTCATCTGACGAAGGTTTTCAAAGGGGCCCTCTGCACGGTAGCCGAACTTCACTCCGTCGTAACGCGCCAGGTTGGAGCTGGCCTCTGCCGTGGCGATGAGGTAGTAAACCGGGATCACGTACTGCGTATGAGGGAGGGAAACCTCCACGGATTGGGCGCCCATCTTCTCAAAGGTCCGCACCGTTTCCCGGATCGCCTCCTCCACCACGGGGTCCATGCCTTCCACAAAATACTCCCGGGGCACGCCGAATCGCAGCCCCTGGATCTCCCCGGTGAGGAAGGAGGAAAAGTCGGGCACCGGCTGATTCACGCTCGTGGAGTCTCGAGGGTCGAAACCGCAGATGGCCTGGAGCAGGAGGCTGCAATCCGCAACACTCTTGGTGATGGGGCCCACCTGATCCAGGCTGGAGGCATAGGCAACGAGCCCGAACCTGCTCACGCGCCCGTAGGTGGGCTTCATGCCCACCACGCCGCAGAACGCGGCCGGCTGCCGGATGGATCCTCCCGTATCCGAGCCCACGGCTGCAATGCACATATCCGCTGCAACCGCACAGGCGGATCCTCCACTGGACCCGCCGGAGACCCGCCCCAGGTCAAAGGGGTTCCTGCAGGGCCCGTAGAAGCTGGTCTCATTGGAGGCCCCCATGGCGAATTCATCCATGTTGGTCTTTCCCACCAGGACCGCACCCGATTCCTTGAGCATTTTCACGGCCGTGCTGTCATAGGGAGGGAAGAATTCGCTCAGCATCCTGGATCCACAGGTGGTCCGGACACCGCGGGTTGCCAGGATATCCTTGAGCGCGAGCGGAATCCCGCAGAGAGGGCCCGGGACCCTGCCCTCGGAAAGCGCGCGATCCGCTTCCCGGGCCTGCTCGAGACACTCCTCCTCCATCACCGAGATATAGGCATTGAGCTTGCCGTTCAGCGCCTCGATGCGTTCCAGCACACTGCGGGTCACTTCCACGGAGCTCACGTCTCGGGCGAGCAGCTTGTGGCGAAGGCTCTGAATGGTCTCTTCATACAGGTGCATGCGGGAAGCCTTTTTCCGTCAATCCAGGATCTTCGGAACCCTGAAAAACCTTTCCGACCGGTCCGGGGCGTTCTGAAGCGTCTCCTCCACCTCCAGCGAGGGCGTGCACGCGTCCGGACGCAGCGCATTGACGAGGTCGAGAACATGTGAGGTGGGAGGGACCCCTTCGGTGTCCACCTTTTTCAGCCGGTCGAAGAACTCCAGGATCTCGCTGAGCTGCTCGGAGGTGCTCTCTTTCTCCTCTTCAGTGAGTTCGATCCGGGCCAGCACGGCCACGTGTTCCACCTCTTTCTTGTCCACCTTCATCGCCCGTCTCCGTTCCTTTGCCCCCGGTTCCGGACCGGCTCGCCGGCCTGTCCGACCGGTGGATTTCCAACACTGTTTTTGCACGGCCCGTGCAGGAAAGACTTGTAAAAATAACACATTGGAGAATTTCGAATCAACCGGCATCCTTGACAAAAGAAAAAGGTTGTCGCTATATTCGTTTTCAATTAACAGGGCTCGAATCCCGGAAATCTGCATCGGGCAAGCACCAGATTCGACTCCCGTTTTACAAAAGGAATCTAAAACCATGTTCGAAAAGGTCGTTGTTCGCATACGCAAGAAGGTTCTGGGGCTCGTGGAAGTCAAAGGCGTCATTCTTGCGTCCAAGACCTACGTGGACGAGATCGAACGCTTTCGAAAGATCCCCAGCATCAAGGCGATCCTGGTGCGTATCGACTCGCCCGGTGGTGCGGTGGCACCTTCTCAGGAGATCTACGAGGCCATAAAACGTGCGCAGGAGAAGAAGCCCGTGTTCGCCTCCATGGGGTCCGTGGCGGCATCCGGTGGATACTATCTCGCCAGCGCTGCAGAGAAGATCTTTGCCAATCCCGGGACGCTCACCGGTTCCATCGGCGTTGCCATGCAGATGAGAAACGTACAGGAACTGTTTTCAAAGATCGGAATCGACAATTCCGTCATCAAGAGCGGGCAGTTCAAGGACGCGGGGTCTCCCTACCGCAAGATGACGCCAAAGGAGTCGAAGTACCTGCAAAACGTCTCCGATGAGATCTATGATCAGTTCATCGGCGCCGTGGCAGAGGGACGGAAGATGAAGCGGGAAGAGGTGGAAGCGCTCGCGGAAGGGAGGATCTACACCGGCAAGCAGGCAAAAGAACTGGGGCTGGTGGATGTTCTGGGAGGGCTTCAGACGGCGATCAGCGAGGCGGGGAAGGCGGTGGGAATCCCGGAAGATCCCGTTGTGGTCTCTTTCAAGAGAAAGCGGCGCGCCTTCTCGGAACATCTTGTCCAGACGATTTTTCGGGAACTTCTTTCTGCTGAAGCAACCCACAGCGCCTCTTTGCCGGGACTCATGCTCGTGGCTCCCTTCACAGGCCTGTGACCGACAGCGAGAGAACAACCGTTTCCTTTTCCATTCAACAAAGCTTCTCTCAATGACACGGTGAGTTCCAGGGTAAGATGACAGACGATACGATACGATTCTACAAGGTCGATACAGGCTCCGAGCTCGTGGCCCTTGCCGAGGTTTCCCTCTTCCAGGGCGTCTACCTGCGTGGGTGGCACATCCTGAACAGGGGAGGAAACATCGAGGTGGTGGGCCCGCACAAGGTCTACTGTGATCCTCAAACCGGGGAGGAGCGGATCTTTCCCCTGCTCCATTTCGAAACCGAGGAGAACGAGAGGCGGTGGATCAACCGGGTCAAGGAAG
>CAZSUQ010000072.1:0-12344 GCA_964609935.1 uncultured Thermodesulfobacteriota bacterium
TCCGGTTATGCCCTCCTACGGAACAACCCGGGGGAAAAAGGGCTCGAGCCTGTGGGTGCGGTTCCGGAAAGCGCAAACCCCGGGAAAGAATCTTCCACCGGTGGCCTGCAGTGGGGCCGGGTGTACCGATCGCCCCTTGTCTGGCACATGGGAATGGTGTACGTTGCCTTCGGCTTTTCCTATATCATCTACATCACGTTCTTTTTCAAAGCCCTGATGGCCGAGGGGGGATACACCCGCGAGGCGGCCGGCAACCTGTTTATGATCATGGGCTGGTGCAGCCTCCTGTGCGGTCTGATCTGGGGATCGCTCTCGGATGTCATCGGTCGAAGGTATGCCCTGGCCATTGTTTACATCATCCAGGCCGCCTCCTTCGGCCTGTTTGCACTGTGGCCGGACCCATCCGGATACACCGTCTCTGCGATTCTGTTCGGGCTGACCGCCTGGAGCATCCCCGGGATCATGGCCGCCGCCTGCGGGGATGTTCTCGGGTCCAGGCTTGCCCCTGCCGCACTGGGCTTCATCACCCTCTTCTTCGGCATCGGGCAGGCTGTGGGGCCGAGTGTTGCCGGCGCCATGGCGGATGCAGCCGGTTCCTTCTCCTCTGCATTCCTGCTTGCAAGCGGCGTGGCCCTGGCCGGTGCCGTGGGGGCCGTCTTTCTCCGCACCCCGGCCGTGGGAGGGTCCGTGGAAGGATGATTCACTCGAAGTTTCCAGGCGTTCGTGGGAAGAAACAGAGTCTTTAATCACAACATCCAAGGTTTTCGTTCCGGGGAAGGTCCGGATCGCGGAGGCGTACTTCAAGTACGTCGCAGCAAAACGGATCGAGTCCAACGCAGTATGTGGGCGGTTCTCCTTTGCCGGAACAGGAGGATAAGTTATGTGGACCGCACTCCTGCTTGCCACTGCGGCCGGCCTCTCCACAACCATCGGCAGCCTGATGGGCCTGGTGGTGAAAAAGCCGGGCCGAAAGTTCATCGCCTTCACCCTGGGCTTTTCTGCCGGTGTGATGATCCTGGTCTCCTTTGTGGAGCGCCTGGCACTGGCCATCGAGACCGAGGGGGGGGGGTTCCTGGGGGCCCACATCGCCTTCTTTGTGGGGATGGGCGTCTATTTTCTCATCGATACCCTGATTCCCCATGAATACATGGGCCAGGAGGACCACCAGGGGGGCAAAAAGGAAGCCAACGGAGATCCCTCGGCAGTCAGCCTGAAACGAACCGGCGTTCTCGTGGCGCTCGGGATCACGATCCACAATTTCCCAGAGGGCATGGCCACCTTTGTGGGGGCCATGGAGGACTTCAAGCTCGGTGTTGCCATCGCCGTGGCCATCGCGATCCACAACATCCCCGAGGGCCTTGCCATCTCCGGCCCTATTTATGCGGCAACAGGCAGCAGAAAAAAGGCTTTTCTCTGGTCGTTCCTCTCGGGTATCAGCGAGGTGGCCGGGGCCGTGCTTGCGGCCGTGGTGCTGCTGCCCATCCTCACGGAAACCGTGATGGGGTTTGTCCTGGCCGGCGTGGCAGGCATCATGGTCACCATCTCCCTGGACGAGTTGATCCCTGTGGCCAAGGGCTATGACCACGAGCACACGCCCCTTCTCGGTGTCTTTGTGGGGATGGTGGTGATGGCGGTGAGCCTGTGGATGCTGGCGTAACACGGTAGAGATCGGTTCTTATCACCTGATCTCCCATCCTTGTTTTCCTCTCCAAATCTAAGGTTCGAGGCCAATCGGGTCGATACGATTCTTAACGGGTGAAGCCCTCTGGTTCCTCCTTGTTCTGCCCCCGGCACGAAGCTCGGCAGTGATCTGTTTGTTCCTTGCGAAACATCCCTGTGGTCCTTGTTGTTATTCAGGAAACAATCCATTCGTTAACGGCAACCGTTTCGAAGGCAAAAAAGAAGAGGGAAGTCATGAATGCACGCAGCATGAGAGTTTCAATCATTTGCATTCTTTTCCTTGTGGGCACGGTGGTTGCCTCATGCACCTGTCCCAGCGGAACCTACCAAGCTCCTGGAGCACTATGGGAAATATCAACGATCGGGGGAACCGTAACCGGAACGATACCGGCTTTGTACGAATGTGGCGACAATTTTGTTGTGACCGGGACCTCAGACGGGACCAACATCACCTTCCATACTGAAAATACGAATGCTGGTACATTTTGCTGCAGTCCTGTTGACTACGTGGCTACAGCCAATGGTGACTGTACGGAGTTGGTAGGGACGTTCACGTTCCCACCGGATTCCAACTGTTATCCCGGCGGTGGCAATATCACGTGGAGCAAAATTTCCTCGTCAACACAGTAAATCCATCCCTGACAAAGGTACCGAGCTTGACCATCACAACACAGGCAAGGCCCCAAAGGGGTGCGATCAACAGGGGCATGCCCTGGCCGGTGGCGTATTTCCAGTTTCCCATGGCCGTACCCATATATTCATAAAGGCCGCCCAGCAGTGTTCCGCTGATGAAGATCCAGAAGGTCTCATTCAAATCAAAGTTCTTGAAGATGACAAAACAAGCGAAACATGTTCCAGCAATCATATGAAAATCAACGACCTTCATCCAGTTGATGTGGACGAGGCCTTTCCATGTGAGGGCAAGGGCGATGAACGGGAGAGCAAGCAGACTCAATTTCTGAATCCAGGGCAGGTATTTTCCACTCTTTCTATCTTCTTTCCCTCTCAAGAGAAGATGAAGATGAAATACGGTCAGAAGGCAGACCCCCCATGTAATGACCACATAACTGGGCAGTGAATTGGTGCCGAAATACGCCCAGATCCCGCTGTGTGTCCCCCACCACTCCCCCCAGTATGCAAGAAGGCAGGCGGAAAGAAACAACGGGATGTCATTTCTGAAATTGCTCTTGACCAGTGTGAGAAAAACCAGGACAAAAAGTTCTCCCCAGACCGCCGGCCCCTTTGAAGGCAACAGCCTTACAGCCTGCTCCCATCCTCCCAGCACAAACCGGAGAATAACCCAGAGCAGGAAGAGATCGAACAGGCAGGTAGCCAGGATCCCGTAATGTCTTTTTACAAAGGTCTTTAAAGTCGTTTTCACCTTCCCGCACTCCACCCCACGTCATAGAGCCCGGGCAGGGACACCGGGAGCCTGCCCAGCGGCTCCACGTTGCCGAACAGGGCACGAGCGGCCTCCTCCAGGGCAAGGTCCCGGTTGCTGTAGGTGACCAGGCAGGTTGTGGCCTCGGGAAAGGCCATGAGGTCGTAGGGCATGCCCACGACCATCAGGATCGTGGGGATGCCCAGGGCAAGCAACTCATGGACAAGGGCCTTCTGTCCATCATAGTAGAGGGCGTTGTAGGTCCCGATCACCAGGACGTCGGCATCCGAGTTTCTCGCACTGGCCGTGAGCTGCCTTATCCGCTTTGCATCCGGGTTCACGTCAAAGGTCTTCCCGGATACCTGCGCGTTGGATTCCGTCCTGCGGATCGCCTTGAGGAGATCGATTTCGGCAATGGTGGGCCAGGCCGCGCCGGGATACATCTGTGAAAGGAGCGCCTGCGGGCACACAACGTGCACGCGAATCTCCTGGTCCCCATCCAGGGGCCAGAGGCCCTGGTCGTTCCTGAGGAGCGTGAAGGCCTCGGCGTGCAGGGCCTGCGAGGCCTCTATCTGTTCCGGCGTGTTCACCCTGGCCGGAACCTCCCCCGGATCCACATAGGGTTCCGAGAACAGGCAGTTCTTCATCTTTGTACGGAGGATCCTGCGCACCGAGGCATTGATCTGTTCTTCGGGTATCCTTCCGTCCTCCACGGCATCCTTCACGGCCCGGATCTGTCCCCTCACGTCATAGGCCCACTGGAGGTTCCCGGGCGCGATGCCAAAGGCCGGTTCCCCGTCCGCGGCCACATCCAGGATCAGGTCCGAGCCCGCGCGGATCGCCAGCACGTCCGGGTGCTCGTCCACCTCGTAGAGGGTCACGGACCCCATGTTCATGTCGTCCGTAACGATGAGCCCCTCATACCCGAGTTCCCCCCTGAGGATTCCGGTGAAGATGCGCCGGCTGTAGGTGCTCGGCAGGCTGTCCTCGAATGCGGTGAACACGGCGTGCGTGGTCATGAACATGTCCGCACCCGCGCGGATGGACTGGATGAACGGGGGGAAATACTGACTCCGCACGGTCTGCTCGTCGTCATCATTGATCGGGAGCACGAAGTGTTCGTCTCCGGGTGCGGTGGAGTGACTGGGGAAGTGCTTGGGCGTGGCCACCACCAGGTTCTCCTGAAGCCCGCGTACCGCCTGCCCGGCATGTCGGGTCACTTCTCCGGAAAGCTCACCGAAACAGCGGGTGTACATGGATGTCTCTTCATGGGAGTGCATCAGGCCCACAACCGGTGCGAAAGTGGTGTTGATGCCCACCGCGGAAAGCTGCCCGCCCATGATCCCATAGGAGCGGTGCGTGCTGTCCGGGTTGAAGGTGGCACCCAGCCCCATGTTGCCCGGTTGGTCCGTTCCGCCCGTGACCCGGCTCAGGGCCTGGGGGATCCCTCCTTCCTGGTCGGCCACGATAAACAGGGGGAGCGGGATCTCACGGGACAGGGCCGCCTCCTGGAGGGCGTTGCTGTTGGCTGCCGTCAACTCCGGGTCGCGAAGGGCGATCCCGGTTACCGGCTGAAGGAAGACGCCGCCCACGTGCAGGTTCCGGATCAGGGAAAGGGTCTCCTCAACATCCCAGCAGAGCATGGACACGCCGATGATGTACATCTGTGCGATCTTCTGCTCCAGGGTCATCTGCCCCAGGATCTGCTCCACGGCACCCTCATCCACGTCACAGGTGGGATAGGAGTACAGGGGGCCGCCTGACCCGGCAGGCCCCTGAAGGCCGTCTTCACCGCCGCTGGAGCATCCGCCCCACAGGATGAGGGAGGCAGCAACACCGAAGAGCAACAATAACATCGATCCATGTCTCAAGCCCGACGATAGTCGCCTGGTATTCGAAGACGAACGGTCGCTGCCGAACCCTGTCCACTCTCCAGAAATCGTAATGCGCACAAGAACCTCCGGCTGCAGTTATAAATCGTAACGGTATTCCTCCTGCCTTTAGCCTTTAGCCAACCTTCGTGCTCTGGCACGTAAATATGGTGACGTATTCAATGGTCAGGACATTGCGAGCGAAGCGAAGCAACCCCCCAGCACCCAAGCTCTCTGAACAGGGGGATTGCTTCGTCGCCTCCGGCTCCTCGCAATATCCATACAGTACGTTACTGTATTTTCGCCGACAGGCACGAAGGAAAAGCACAGGGCTTGCGACCGGGTCATGGAAGCGGGACCTCGATACTCCCTGTTTCCGTCCCCACTGCGGTGATGACACCCGAGTCGGTGATCAGCTCCACCCGGGCATCGCGCCCTGGCCTGGCCATGGATCCCTCCTGCTTCTTGATGTGAACCAGGACGGTGCCGTTTTTCTTCCTGGCTTGAAAGGTTGTGAGCAGGTAGATGCCCGACCGGTATCCGAACCCATCGCCTTCATCCTCGTAGAGCGTTCCCTCTGCGTTGCCGTTTTCGTCAAGCGCCACCATCAGGGTAAGCGGATCGAGGGATGTCTCGGTTGTGTTCTGAATCACCCTGCCCGCCGGGATGATGGACCCGCCTCGTATCTTCAGGACGGGCTGGCTCACGTCCTCGGCCGGGTCCTCGCCCACCAGGATTATGGGGCGCCAGATCCCCTGGGGCTCGGCGAAGAGGTGAGCGCTCTCCTCCGTCACCCTGGGCTGCACCATCAGGTGTGCACCAAGCAGGAAGGCGTGATCCTCCTCCCGCAACGCAGGATCATCCGGGTCGGCAAAGAAGACCGGCCGCATGACCGGCAAGCCGGTCACCGAAGCCTCGTGGAACAGTGTGTAGAGATAGGGCAGGAGGCGGTAGCGGCGCTCCAGGGCGGTTCGTGCACTCGCCTCCACCTCGGGCCCGAACCACCACGGCTCGTGAAACCATCTCAACTTGGTCTTGTGGCCACGGCTGAAGGGGTAAAAGGCACCAACCCCCATCCACCGGGCAAAGAGCTCGCCGGTGGTCTGGTTGGCAAACCCGCCAATGTCCGGCCCCACGAAAGGCTGGCCGGAGAGCCCCATGTTGAGGATCATGGTGCTGGACCAGTAGAGGTGGTCCCAGGTGGCCAGGTTGTCCCCTGTCCAGGTGGCCGCGTACCGGTGGCCACCGATGAAGTTCGATCGCGTGAGGACAAAGGGGCGCTTGTCCGGGTTCGCGGCCAGAACCCCTTCGCGCGTTGCACGGACCATGAGCATGCCGTACACGTTGTGATACAGGGCGTGAAGCCCTGAAGGGAGGTCACCTCCACCCCGGTGCAGATTGTCATCCGGCATGGTCTTGGGACCGATAAACCCCAAAACAGGAATGAGGGCCGGCTCGTTCATGTCGTTCCACACGCCGTCGATCCCCAGTGCCATGAAATCCCTGTACAGGCCTGCCCACCAGGTGCGCGTTGCGGGCCGGGTGAAATCCGGAAAGGCACACATGCCCGGCCACACGTTCCCGTTGAACTCCCGGCCGTCGTTCGTCAGGACCCAGTGATCCCCTGCGGTCCCCTGATCGTAGACGAAATACCCTGGATCCTTCTTCACACCGGGATCGATCATGTAGATCGCCTTGAAGCCCTTGCCGTGCAGGTACGCATTCAACGAGGCCGGATCCGGAAACCCCTGCGGGTCAAAGGTGAACACGCGATACCCGTCCATGTAGTCGATATCCATCCAGATCACGTCGCAGGGGATCCTGCGTTGGCGGAAGGCGTCCGCGATGGCCCGCACCTGGCTGTCCGGGTAGTAGGAAAACCGGCACTGGTGGTATCCCAGGGCCCAGATAGGGGGCATGGGCATCCTGCCCGTGAGCACGGCCAGCCCCTTGAGCACGTCCTGGGGGGAGGCGGCATCAATGACGATCACGGAAAAGGGTTGTTCCTGGGTGGAGAAGGCGATCCCCTCGGTGAGATCGATCCGCGTGCGGACCGATGTGTCGGCAAGCACGCCAAAGGCGGTACCGTCTCCCCGCACGGCCAGAACCCAGGGGTGGGACTGGTACAGGTGGTCGTTCTCGTCCGTATAGCCCCAGCTGTCCCAGTTCCACGTCTGGGTGACCGCACCGTTTCGCAGAAGGGGCCCGGCGATCTCTCCTGTGCCGTACAGGCTCGTACCCTCCTCGATGGGGATCGCGGCTGCATGGCCTGCGCCCTTCAGGGAGAAGGCGGGTGCGACGGGGTAGTCATCCGGAACCTCGTCAATCTCCGGGAAGGGCTCCACCAGCGCAAAGGAGGGGGGATAGGCATCCGGATCCGTTCCCTCAGGATAAAAGCGCGCTATGCCCTGAAGGGCATCCTCACTGGAAATGCCTCCGTCGAGCCTTTGCGCTGCCCTGTTATTCCCGCAACCAAAGGCAGGGAAAAAGAGGATTGCCAGGAGGAGGAACCAGGCGAGGCTGTGCAGGCAGGTGCGCTTGCTTGTTTTCCGCATACAAGATTTGTATCCGATTCGGACCCTTGAAACAAGCAGATGCTAAAGCCTTTTCTGTTCTGGAGGCACGCGTTATTGGGCGGGCGTTTTACTGATCCCCGCCGCTTTGCGTCTCATGAGCCGGTGCAGGAATGCCAGGAGCAGCAGGCCACCGGCCATGCCCATGGCAGCAGGAGGTACCGTTCGCTTATTCCCTTGAAGCGGCACGGAGGCGCAATTGGGCGGGGTGCAGTCGGGAATGCAGGGATCCACGGGCGGGTCCAGTGTTTCATCGGCATTGGGAACGATCCCGGCCCGGCCGGACAATCCCTCGGGCATCTCGAACACCGCAACAACCGGGTAGTGGTCCGAGGGGAAGCCGCAGGAGAAGCCCGTCCGGTCGATGGTCGCGTCCACAGGGGTGAAGAACGCCGTGGAGAGCACGAAGTCGATCCGTGAGCCGGCTGTGGTCCCATTGAATCCGTGAAAGGTTGCCTCGTCGGGCTGACGCACCGGAAAGACATCCCGGTAGGCGTCCACAAGTGCGAGCCCGCCCGGGTCGTTCTCGCCGATCAGGTCGAGAAAGGCAGCGCTCGTCTCGGTGGCGTTCAGGTCCCCCATCACGATCACCGGAAGTCCGCCTGCTAGTTCGGTGACCTTTTCCCGGACCCGTGCCGCGGAACGTTCGCGGGAGTCCTGACACAGGTGGTCCCAGTGTGTATTGAGTATGAACAGGCGCGCGCCGGCCGCGGCATCGTCAAGGATCGTCCAGGACGCGATTCGGATCGCGCCGGAGCAGGGGAACACGGTCCCGGGCACGTCGGGCGTTTCGCTCAGCCAGAAGGTGCCCGAATCCACAAGGGTGAAGCGGTCGAAGCGGAAGAAGATTCCGGAGAACTCGCCCTGGTTCTGTCCGTCATTTCTACCGACTCCGTAAAAGCCGTAATCAGGGAAAGCGCTCTTCAGGTTGTTGACCTGGTTCAACAGCGCCTCCTGCACGCCGAAGACATCCGGCGCGGCGGCGCGGATCGTGTTCACGGCCCGGTCGCGGCGAGGCCCGCAGGTGTAGAGCCATCCATTGGGATTGGACCAGGAGCCGAAGCCCGGATCCACGCGGATGTTGAATGTCATTGCACGAAGCGGGACAACAGCAGAGCCGTAATGGCCCGCATGTAAGCTCGGAACCGACGCAAGCCCAAAGGTCATGATGAGCAGGAAACGACTAAGGTTGAGACGCAGATGCACTTGCATAAACCCTCACTGCAGGTGGACGTTCCTTGGAAGCCATGTACAACATAAATCATGCCTGATTTACCGCTCGGAGACAATGTGAGGAGGGTCCCATGGCTGTGCCCGCGTCCTGTTTCCGGGCTCTGGCCTAGGCCCCTCGAGGGTGGGTGTCTTTTATCGGCTTGCCGGGCAGGTTCCTTTTTAACTCTTAGAATGCTACTATTTCTAACTTTACGTGGGGGTTCGACCCGTCTCTTTGTTTTCACCCTTATATACCGAACCCCAAAGAGCAGGCGGGGCGTGTGCAATCAAGATACGCTCCGTTTCCAGGAGATGACGAAGTTGGCAAAGGAAGAAAACCCCGGCCAAAAGCCGAAGAACTATAAGTCCACCCTGAACCTGCCCAGGACGCAGTTCCCCATGAAGGCGCAGCTGAGCCAAAGGGAGCCCGAGATCCTGAAGCAGTGGGAGTCCGACGACCTGCACGGGCGCATGCGTCAAAAGGCGGACGAATGGAAGAAGTTCATCCTCCATGACGGCCCGCCTTACGCCAACGGGACCATTCACCTGGGGACCGCCCTGAACAAGGTTTTGAAGGACATCATCGTCAAGTCCAGGTTCATGGAGGGGATGAACAGCGTGTACGTCCCCGGATGGGACTGCCACGGGCTTCCCATCGAGCACCAGGTGGACAAGACACTGGGAAAGAAGAAAAAGGACCTCACCCTGGTTCAGGTCCGGCAGGCGTGCAGGGACTACGCCCGGAAGTTCATCGATATCCAGAGAAAACAGTTCAAGCGGCTGGGCGTTCTGGGGGACTGGGAAAATCCCTACCTCACCATGAACAAGGCCTACGTGGCCCAGATCGTCCGTGAGTTCGGCAAGCTCGTTGAAAGGGGAAGCGTCTACAGGGGCCGGAAGCCCATCTACTGGTGTTCCCAGTGCAAGACCGCCCTTGCAGAGGCCGAGGTGGAGTACCACGACCACACATCCCCTTCCATCTACGTTCCCTTCCCCTTGCAGTCGGATCCTCCCCCGTCCCTCCAGGGCATCCCCAGGGAGCAGATCTCGGTGGTGATCTGGACCACCACGCCCTGGACGCTGCCGGCCAACCTGGCCATCGCCTTTCATCCGGACTTTTCCTACACGGCCGTGAAGCTCGCCGACGGAAGGCATCTGGTCATGGCGGAAGAGCGGATCCCGGCCGTGATGCAGGAGCTGGGCATCCAGGACCATGAAAAGGTGGGCACCTGCCCGGGCAGCCAGTGGGAAGGCGTTCTCTGCAGCCACCCCTTTTACGAGAGAACCTCCAGGTGCATCCTGGGTGGTCACGTGACCCTGGAGCAGGGAACCGGCTGCGTGCACACCGCGCCGGGGCACGGCCAGGAGGACTATGTGGTGGGGCAGAGATACGGGTTGGAAGTGCTGGCCCCGGTGGACGATGAAGGGAGGTTCACCTCCGAGGCATCCCCCTTTGAAGGACAGTTCGTGTTCGATGCGGACCCGAGGATCATCGAGCTCCTGAAAGAGCGGGGCAGGCTCCTCAAGGAGGAAAAGCTCCCGCATTCCTACCCCCATTGCTGGCGGTGCAAGGAGCCCATCATCTTCCGGTCCACAGAGCAGTGGTTCGTCTCCATGGATGCGGGCGACCTGCGCAAGAAGGCCCTGGACAACATCCGAAACGTGAAATGGATCCCTCACTGGGGAGAAGAGCGCATCTACTCCATGATCGAGAACCGGCCGGACTGGTGCATCTCCAGGCAGCGGTCCTGGGGTGTTCCCATCGTGGCCTTCCACTGCAAGGGGTGCAGCGAGGTCCTGCTGGAGGGCGACCTGATCCGGGGGGTGGCGGATCGGTTCGAAAAGGAAGGCCCTGACTGCTGGTTCTCGGATCCGGCCGAAAGCTTTCTTCCTCCCGATACGGCGTGTCCCGGTTGCAAGGGCTCTGCCTTTGAGAAGGACGGCAACATCTTGGATGTCTGGTTCGACTCGGGTGTGAGCTTTGCCTCGGTCCTGGAGCGACGCGAAGAGCTCGAGTTCCCGGCCGACATGTACCTGGAGGGGAGCGACCAGCACCGGGGCTGGTTTCACTCATCACTCCTGGCGTCCGTTGGCACCCGGGAGACAGCCCCTTACCGGAGTGTCTTGACCCATGGTTACGTGGTGGACGGCAATGGCAAGAAGATGTCCAAGTCCCTGGGGAACTTCGTGGATCCCGAGGATGTCATCTCAAAGAACGGGGCCGAGATCGTGCGCATGTGGGTGGCCGCGGAAGACTACCGGGACGACATCCGCATCTCCGAGGAAACCCTGAACAGGCTCTCCGACTCGTACCGGAAGATCCGGAACACGGCACGGTTCATCCTGGGAAACCTGTTCGACTTCGACCCCCAGAAGGACCGCGTTCCCCTGGACAAGAGGACCGAGCTGGACCGCTGGGCCATGCTCCGGCTGTCCCGGCTCCAGGAGAGGGTCCGGCAGGCCTACGACACCTGCGAGTTCCACGTTGTTTACCACCGTATGCTCGAATTCTGCGTCGTGGACATGAGCTCCTTCTACCTGGACGTGCTCAAGGAGGTCCTGTACGTACTGGCCCCGAACGCCCCTGAGCGCCGCTCGGCACAAAGCTCCCTGTACGAGATCCTGGACGCCGTCACGCGACTCCTGGCCCCCATCCTCTCCTTCACCACCGAGGACATCTGGCAGCACGTGCCCGGTGTGAGGCTGGAAGGAGAAGACAGCATCCACCTGTGCCGGTTCCCGGAGCCGCACCCTGAATGGGCGGACGCGGATCTTGAAAAAAGGTGGGAAAAGCTCCTGACGTTCCGTCAGGAAGTGTCCAAGGCCCTGGAGATCGCCAGGAAGGAAAAGCGGATCGGCCACTCACTGGACGCCTGGGTACGGGCCGCACCACCGCCTGACTGGGCCTCCTTCCTTCGCGCATTTCCCTATTCGCTGCGCAACCTCTGCATCGTCTCGGAGATGACCATCGAGGATGCGTTGGCCGAACAGGTCTTTGAGAGTCAGGAGATCGAGGGTCTCAAGGTCCGTGTGGACAGGGCCGAGGGGGAGAAGTGCAGCCGGTGCTGGGTCTTTTTCCGGGATGTGGGAAGCGACCCGTCCCACGCCACCCTTTGCAGGAGATGCGTGGACGAAATGAAGAACATCCCGACGAGTGAGGGACAGGAAACGAAATGAAATGGTCTCCCAGGTACACGATCCTCCTCGCGGTGTGCGGCAGTGTGCTTCTGCTGGATCAGGTCACCAAGATCCTGGTGGACAACTCCATGAGGCTTTACAGCCGCGAGCCCCTCATCAACGGCTTTCTGGATCTCCACTACATAAGGAACTCTGGGGCCGCCTTCGGGTTTCTCGCCGGAAGCCATTCCGCCTTCCGCCTCCCGTTCTTCATCGGGGTCTCGGTGATTGCCGTGGGGATCATCCTTTATCTGTTCTACAAGATGGAAGAATCCGAAACCCTGGCCCCGATTGCCCTGGCCCTGGTGCTCGGGGGCGCCGTTGGAAACCTGGTGGACAGGATCCGCCTCGGGGAAGTGATCGACTTCATCTATTTCCACTACAAGCGGTTCGCATGGCCCGCCTTCAATGTGGCAGACATAGCCATCACCTCAGGTGTCATCCTGCTGA
>CAZSUQ010000073.1:0-12284 GCA_964609935.1 uncultured Thermodesulfobacteriota bacterium
ATCCAGGACATCGACAACGTGGTGACCGTTTCCAACGATTTCTGGGACGGCAGGACCATCTCCAGCATGGCCGTTCAGGACGCATGCGGCTCCAGGCACAAGGACATCTCCACCGTGGAGGGGGACGGCCTGTTCGGCGCCTTTTACGGGGCCATGAGGATCCTGTCCGGATCCTTTTCCACCACCCTGGTGGTGTCTCATATGAAGGGGTCCGAGAGCCGCATGAACCTGATCACCAACGCCATGTTCGATCCCATCTACGCACGCGCCCTGGGCATGGACGCCGTCACCTCGGCAGCCATGCAGGCCCGGGCCTACATGGACGCCTTCGGCGTCACGGAAGAGCAATGTGCAAAGGTCTCCGTGAAAAACCACGGCAATGCCGTGCAAAACCCCCTTGCACAGCTGCCCATGGAGATCACGGTAGAGGATGTGATGAACTCAAGGATGCTTGCGGATCCCATCAAGCTCCTGGATGCCTCACCCGTCACGGATGGGGCGGCCGCCGTGATCCTGGCAAACGAGGAGGGTGCAAAGAGAGGCAGGACCGAGCCGGTCTGGATCCAGGGGATCGGCCACTGCAGCGATGCCTACCACCTGGGGGACCGGGACCTGGCCCGCTCCCCCGCTCTCAGGGAAGCGGCAAAGAAGGCATACGCCATGGCAGGCGTGTCCGATCCGCTCGAGGAGGTGGATGTGGTGGAGCTCTACGATGCCTTCAGCTACATGGAGCTCATGTGGCTGGAGGGGCTCGGGTTCTGCCGGGAAGGGGAGGCAGGGGGCCTCACGGATCAGGGGGTGACCGGGAAGGGCGGCGCCCTGCCGGTGAATCCCTCCGGTGGGTGCCTTTCCGCCCATGCGGTGATGGTGGCGGGGATGGCCAGGCTCATCGAGTCCGCCCTTCAGGTGCGCGGTGAGGCCGAAGGGAGGCAGGTGGCGGATTGTTCCAGGGCCCTTGCGCACGGAATCAACGGGCCCTGCGGCCAGGCCCACTGTGTGATGATCGTGGGAAAGTGATCACAAAAGAAGAAGACACACCGGTGTTTCGAACCAGAGAGGAGAAGCTATGGCGAAGCGCGTAGCCATCGTCGGAACCGGGCAGACCGAGATGCGCAGCAGCAGGAAGGACGTCAACGGCCAGGAGCTCATCAACGAGGCGGTCCTGAGGGCCCTGGAGGATGCAGATCTCACCCGTGACGACATCGATGCCGTTGTCATCGGCAACATGGACCACTTCGAAGGGATCAACTACGTGGACAGCTGGAGCGTGGACGGGTCGGGCGGGTTCATGAAACCGATCTTCAAGGTGACCACCGGCGGAACCACAGGGACCACGGTGGCCATGGCAGGCTATTACCACGTGGCCTCGGGCCTGTTCGACAGGGTCCTTGCCATCGGCTGGGAGAAGAACTCCGAGTCCGACACCACGGGCGCCATCATCACGGCCTTTGACCCGGTGCTGGACCGGCCCACCTTCGGCGGCGCCGTGGGGGGGCTGGCTGCCTGGGCCACCCGGTACATGCACCTCACCGGCGCCACGCAGGAGGATGCGGCCAGGGTGGCGGTGCGTGACCGGAAGCACGCAACCAACAACCCGTGCGCCCACCTCAGGATGGAGATCACCATCGAGGACGTGATGAACTCGCCCATGATCTCCCGTCCCCTCAAGTACCTGGACATGTGCCCGCGCACGGACGGAGCCTGTGCCGTGGTCTTTGCCTCCGAGGATGTGGCGCCAAAGATCACGAGCAAGCCTGCGTGGGTCCAGGGAACCGTGAACCGGCACAACTACGCCATCACCTACGATCCCTGCTGGGACCGGCTGGAGAGCCTGGAAGAGTCTTCCCAGGTGCTCTACAAGAAGATGGGAATCAAGGAACCGCTGAAGGAATTCGACGTCATGGAGCTCTACTTTCCCTTCTCCTTTGCAGGGATCGCCTGGGTCGAGGACCTCGGGCTCGCAAAGCAGGGGGAGGGCCCCAGGCTCCTCTGGGACGGTGTCACGGACATGGGGGGCGAGCTTCCCATCAACCCCTCCGGAGGCGTGATGTCCACCAATGCCATCGGTGCCACGGGCCTGCAGCGGGTTGCCGAGTGTGCCATCCAGGTCATGGGCAAGGGGGAGGCGCGGCAGGTGCCGGATGCAAAGCTCACCCTGGCCAGCGGGTTCGGGGGCTGTTTCTGGTCGGACCTCATGGCCATCGGGGACAGGATGCCGGACTGATCCGGGGAGTGTTGAATTCATGAAACGGACTCCTTGGAGACAGGGTTTGCAGAGGGTGAGCAGGAAGAACAACCCCATTCAAGCTCCGGCGAAGTAGATGGGTGATTATCCTTGGCCGGAATGGAAAGGGAATCATTATGAGCCAGCAGGAAGCGGATAAGAAGAAGGAGTTGTTGACCATCACATCGGGCGAGGCGGAGCAGCCCTTTGAGTGGTCGTGCGGGAAATACACGTCCAAGTTTCTCATGGAGCTGAGGGACAACAAGCGGATCGTGGCAATTCGCTGCCCCAAGTGCAACAAGGTCTTTGTCCCGCCCAGGAACGTGTGCGGGGCCTGCTTCGTTCCCCTGGACGACATCGTGGAGCTGAGCGGGAAGGGGACCGTGGTGACCTACACCGTGCTGAATTTCGGGTTCGTGGACCCGGACACGGGGAGGCAGAAGCCGGTCCCCTACACCTGGGCCTTCATCAACCTGGATGGAACGGACAACACCTTTATCCACTACGTGGAGGAGGTGGACCCGGAGAAGCTTCACGTGGGAATGCGCGTACAGGCCGTGTTCGAGGAGGAGCGGAAAGGGCACCTTCTCGACATTCGTCACTTTGAAACCATTGAAGAGTGAAACAGGAAAGGCACCAGGACATGGATTTCGAACTCACAGAAGACCAGAGCATGCTCAGGGACACGGTGGCCAAGTTCGTGGACGAGAAGGTCGCCCCCTCGGCGGCGGAGATCGACGAGAACGAGCGGTTTCCAGAGGAGCACTTCAAGGCCATGGCCGAGATGGGCCTCTTCGGCATCACCATCCCGGAAGCCTACGGTGGAAGCGGGGCGGATTTTCTCTCCTGCGTGCTGGTCATGGAGCAGCTGGCCAGGGGGTGTGTCTCCACGGCGAACACGTACGGCGCCCATGCCGTGCTCTGCACGGAGAACATCTTTCGGAACGGGAACGAATCCCAGCGACGGAAATACCTGCCCGGCCTCATCAACGGAGAGAAGATCGGGGCCCTCTGCATCACAGAGCCTGAAGCGGGCTCGGATGCCATGGCCCTCCGGACGCGCGCGGACAAGAAGGGCGACAGGTACATCCTCAACGGGACCAAGATGTTCATCACCAACGGGCCCATTGCGGACGTGGCCGTTGTGTACGCAAAAACGGATCCCGAGGCCGGGCATCGGGGGATCTCGGCCTTTATCGTTGAAAGCGATTTCCCCGGTTACTCCACGGGCAAGACCCTGAAGAAGATGGGGGTGAAGGGGTCACCCACAGGTGAGCTGATCTTTGAGAACTGCGAGGTGCCGGAGGAAAACGTGCTCCTCCAGGAAAACCAGGGGGTGAAGGTCCTCATGAGCGGGCTGGACCGTGAGCGGATCGTCTATTCCGTTGCGCCCATCGGCATGGCCCAGGCAGCCTTTGATGCAGCCTTCCAGTATGCCTCGGAAAGGGTCCAGTTCGGCTCTCCCATCATCGGGTTTCAGATGATCCAGGAGATGATCGCGGACATGGCCACAGACATCCAGACCGGGCGCATCCTCTCCTACTGGGCAGCCGCCAAGTGTGACAAGAAGGAGCGCGTGAGGCTCGAGGCCTCCTATGCAAAGCTCTTCTGCTCCCAGGCGGGCATGCGCGTTGTGAACAATGCCATGCAGATCTTTGGTGGGTACGGGTTCATCAGGGAGTTCCCTGTGGAGCGGATGTACAGGGACATAAAGAGCATCGAGTTCGGGGCCGGCACGACCCAGATCCAGAAGCTCATCATCGTGCGGGAGTTGATGAAGGGCCTGGCAGCAGGTTCATGAACGCCGCGTATTTCATGAACCTTTGTCGCAAGAACAGTGAAACCCGGGGAGACCACACCGGCACAAATCCCTGCGGGGAGCCTGGACGGCACCGAGTGACAGAGACATTTAAATGATCTGGATAAAATGTTTGATATCAAATAGATACAATAATAAATTAAAGTAAATTATAATGTAATGAAGCTGTCTTCTCACAAGAAAAATCGAGGAAGCTCTCCTGCTGAACAAGGGGTGTTCGTCCTCCCCTTTGCCAACACGGCTTTTTTTCCAATCGTCAAGGTTTTACAGCCTGTCCAGCGGCTCATTCTTCTCATCCTGCCACTGTTCACGATCACCCTTTCCCTTTTGCTGTTCCTGTTTCCTCTTGCTTCCGTTTGCTCTGCAGGGGAGGCGCGCTCCCTGAACCCCGGGGAGATACGCGTCAACATCCTCTGCTCCGAGGTGTTCAGTGAAACGCACTTTCTCATGGTAGGTGACCGCGGGAAGATCTACCGGACAAGAGACGGCGGCAGGAGCTGGAAAGAGGAGAAGAGTGGAGTGCATGTACCGCTCTTCTCCTCGAGTTTCGTTGATGATCACAAGGGCTGGATCAGCGGAAAGTCGGGCCTGATCCTTCACACACGCAACGGGGGGGACCGCTGGGACAGGCAGAAGAGCGGGGTGGACAAGCATCTGCTCGGGATCGATTTCGCAGGCCCCCTCCATGGATGTGCCGCGGGAGACTGGGGTGCCGTTGTCATGACCGAAGACGGAGGAAAGACCTGGGAGGATGCCTCCCTGCCCGATGATGTGATCCTGTACGCGGTGTGCCTGCTGGATTCAACCCGGGGATTCATGGTCGGGGAGTTCGGCAAGATCTTCAATACCCGGGACGGTGGCAGGACCTGGGCCGAGGTCCCGTCACCCGTGGACCTTTCCCTCTTCTGCCTCTGCCGGGATGGGAACGCTCTGTACGCGGCCGGGCTCGATGGCGTGGTGGTCTTTTCCCATGACAGGGGCGTCACCTGGCAGAGGGCGGAGAACAGGGAAAGGAGCTCCCTTTACGCCATTGCCGTACAGGGGGAAACGGGCTGGGCAGTGGGGGACGTGGGCACCCTGCTCCGGACCAGGGACCGCGGCCGTACCTGGGACCGGGTGGAGGTCCCTGGCGAGAAGAAGCTGTTCTGGCTGGGGACCGTCTGCCTGACGAGCGAACTCCAGGGCAGCGGAACCAATGGATTTGCCGCCGGCGCCCACGGAATCTTCATGCCCCTGGGCCCCGAGGGGATCCAGCCCTAACCCGCATAACCGGGGCTCGGAAGCGAATGGGGGTGGTCTGCATTTTCGGGCTCCGTAGCATGTCCGTCCGGCAGGTGGGCCAAACGGAGAAAGGCGAAGCATCCTGTAACGAGTAGAGGCAAGGGGAGCTCTTCGCAGGACGAGTGAGCCGGTTCCAGCGCTCCTAAGGCGAGCGAGGACGAGAAGAGCTCCCCTTGCCTCGAGCATACACCTTAAAACCGTCTGCCATGAAGAAAGGCATAGACATGCCCACGACCCGGGCAGAACGCTACATTCGGTTTCTGCTGCGTCACCGCGTTTCGGTCCTTGTGCTCATCGCCATGGTGACCGGGGTCTTCTTCTGGAGGATCCTCTCCCTCAGGATCCAGCCCGACTTCTTCTCCATCTACCCGCCCAAGCACCCCTACATCCAGCTCTACAAGCAGTACAGGAAGATGTTCGGAAGTGCGAACCTGCTGATCTGCGCAGTGGAGGTGAAGCAGGGGGACATCTACAACATCGAGACCATGGGCAAGATCTACCGGATCACGCAGAAGCTCCTGAGCACGGAAGGGTGCAATGCCCTCCAGGTCATCTCCCTCACACACCCCAAGCTGAAGAACGTGAACGTCACCACCTGGGGGATCCAGATCCTGCCCCTGATGTGGCCGCAGTTTCCCCAGGACCAGGCAGACCTGGACCGCATACGGCACGCCGTGTACACCAACGAGGGGATACGTGGATTCTTCGTCTCCCCGGACGACAGGTCAGCGGCCATCTTTGCCGGCTTCTGGGAGGAAGGGGTGGATCCGCAAAGGATCTACGGCCTCCTCGAGGAACTGAAGGAACAGGAGGGCGACGGGAACACGAACATCTACTTCACGGGGTTCCCGGCGCTCTATGCGTACATCTTTCACCTGGCCCCACAGGTCTACATGGTCCTTGCCACAACCGCAGGCCTGATGATTCTGCTCCTCTTCCTCTACTTTCGAAACCTCCAGGGCGTCCTCCTTCCCGTGATTTCCGCCAGTGTGAGCGCAATATGGGGGCTGGGGTTTGCCAGTGTTCTCGGATACAACCTGAACCCGCTCGTCCTCGTGGTTCCCCTGATCATCACGGCCCGGGCCCTGAGCCATTCCGTGCAGGCCATGTCCAGATACCATGAGGAGGCCCAGAATCTTGGGAACAGGGAGGAGGCCATCGTCAAGGCTTACGGGGAACTGATCTCCCCGGCCACCCTTTCCATCCTCACCGACGGCATCGGTGTGCTCACCATTGCCATTGCCACCATCCCCCTCATGCGCAACCTGGGGATCTTCTGCTCCTTCTGGATCGTCTCCATGTTCGTGAGCATCCCCACCCTGAACCCCGTGCTCCTCTCCTTCCTGAGACCACCGGTGAAGGATCGAACGAGGAAAGAGGGGCACGGCAGGTTGTACAACCTGCTGGCCGCCCTGTTGATCAAGCCGTCCGAGGGGAGGGGGCGCTGGTTCGTTCTGCTGATCATCGCTGTGATCCTGGTGATGGGAGCCTTCTATTCCACCAAGCTGAAGGTGGGGGACACCGAGCCCGGTGCCGCCCTCCTGTTTCCGAACCACCCCTACAATGAAGCCTACCGGTTCTTCAACCGCTCGTTCGTGGGTGCGAACCAGCTGGTGATCATCGCAGAGGGGAAGGAGCCGGGCGCCATCAAGGACGCCCGGAGCCTGGGCGTCATGGAGGATTTTCAGCGCTTCATGGAGACCGAGGGCGGGGCAGGGGGCAGCCTCACCTTTACCAACCTGATCAAACGCATCTTCCGGATGTACCACGAGGGGAATCCCAAGTGGGAGATGATCCCGGACGACCCGAAACACCTGGGACAGATCGGCTTCCTGATCTCCAGCAATACGGCGCCCGGTGAGATGGACCGGTGGCTGGATCAATCCTGGACCAATGCAACCATCACCTGCTTCTACAAGGGCTACAACAACGAGCTGATCCACCGGACCATTGCCAAGGCCAAGCAGTTCATCGAGCAGAACCCCACCGAGAAGATCCAGTTTCGACTGGCCGGTGGACTGATGGGCATCCTGGCCGCCATCAACGAGGAGGTGGAGTACTCCTACTGGGCAAGCCTGCTCACGGTATTCGTGGTGGTCTTTCTCCTCTGCTGTGTGACGTTCCGTTCCGTCATGGCAGGCCTTGTCCTGATCATTCCCCTTGCCGTGTCCCAGCTCCTCTCCGAGGCCTTCATGCTCCTGAACCATATCGACCTGAACATCAACTCCCTTCCGGTTGCGGCCATAGCTGTGGGGATCGGCATCGACTACGGGATCTACCTCATGGCCCGCATCTCCGAGGAGTTTCAGTCAAGCGGCGACTACCGGGCAGCCAACCGGCGGGCCGTGGAGACAACGGGCAAGGCCATCATCTTCACGGCCACGACCCTGATTGCAGGCGTGATCTGCTGGGCCTTCATCGACCTAAAGTTCCAGGCGGAGATGGGCCTCCTGCTGGCGCTGCTCATGTTCCTCAACATGGTGAGCGCCCTGGTCTTCATCCCATCTCTTGTAACGATCCTCAAGCCTAAATTCATAACAGAAAGAAATGTTTAACTATGAAAGCTAAAGCTATACATTATCTAGATGGAAAGGTCTGATTTTTCCATAACCCGCAACCCACACAGCTGGTGTCTCAAGCGGTATGCGGGCCGGACCAACACAAAGGGGGGAAGTGATGCAGTGTAAACGCTTTCTGTTCTTGGGCGGTTGTCTGGCTGTTCTTGTGGCAGGGATGGCAACCGGCGCGGACGCCCTTTACCTGGATTCTCAGAGGACCCTTGAGCTGGTGGGCAAGGCCCAGTCACGGGTCTCGGTTCGCCTCCAGGAGTCGGATGAATTCACGTTTCCCGTGATCCAGGCGGGGAACATGGCCCAGTGGCGCAACCTGCTCCTGCTCGAGTTCAACCACGACCTGAAATACCTGCAGAGGAAGACCGATCTGCTCTACCCCTTCAGGGCCCTGAACATGCGGGTCAAGTACCACCTGGTGGGCCGCTTCCTGTATGACGCTGTCTACGATGCGGGCCCGCAGGCGTTCCGGGATGTTCAGGAGATGGACGAGGACAACATCGACAAGTTCAAGCAGAGCTACGAGTTCTGGGAGTATTACGCGGACCTGTCCCGCGGCCCCCTGTTCTTCCGGGTCGGCAGGCAGAACCTCTCCTGGGGGGAGACCGACATCTTCCGGCTCCTGGACAACATCAATCCCCTGGACAATACCTTTGGCGGCCCCTTCGAGGACCTTGACGACCGGCGCATCCCCCTGCTCATGATCCGGGGGAGCTACAACCTCGGGACCGTGGGCCCGGTCTCCTCCATCACGCTGGAGAGCTTCTGGGTGCCGGGATTCTGGGAGGCCCGTGTGGGCCCCTGGGCCCCGTGGGGCACACCCTATTCGCCGCCGCAGCCCGCACTCCCCTTTGGCCAGCGCTTTGTCTACCCGGACAGGAAGGTGGAAAACTCGCGCTGGGGGTTCCGGCTGATCGGCCTCCTGTTCAACAACCTGAACTTCTCGGTGGCGCACTACAAGACCTTTCTGGACACACCGGCGGTGAGACTCGGTGTGACACCCGGCCTGCCCGTCCTGCTGGACTTTGCAGACGCGTGGCAGGAGTTCGTCTGGAAGGACGTGCAGGTCACGGGCGGATCCGTGAATTTCTGTGAACCCAACACGGACATCGTGTTTCGCGGCGAGGTGGCCTGGTTCTGGGACGAGTCCGTGTTCATCCCGGAGGAGAACCTGAAGCTCTCGGACAATTCTATCCCCCTGCCTCCCTGGATGGTGGGCATCATGTCCCAGGTCATGGGCCTGAACCTGGTTGACCTCAACTTCACCGGCATCCCTGTGAATCCCACGGGCGGGGTCATCCCGAGAAAGGACATCCTGAGATACATGGTGGGCTTCGACAAGAACCTGTGGATCCGGCTATTGAACAATCGCACCACCTTTCTGCTTTCCTTTCAGTATTTCGGCCAGTGGGTGCCGGACTATGACCCGCGGATGCGTCAGCTCCTTTCCCTGTTCCCCAGGCCCATGGACTTTGCAGCGGTGCGGGAGTTCGAGCACACCTTCACAACCATTGTGAACACCAACTACCTCAACGGCCGGGTGACCCCCCAGCTGGCCCTGGCCTATGACGTGCGAGGGGCCTGGCTGATCCAGCCCTCGGTGAACCTGCTCTGGGAGCCGTTCCGGCTCATGATCCAGTACAGCAGCGTTGAAGGAAACTTCACCAATTTCGGTGCCTTCAGGGACCGGGACCAGATCAGCATTATGTTCAGCTATCTTCTGAATTGAGGGTGTGATTTCATTTATCCAGGACAGGAGGGAGAAATGATTTGCATACGAACCACGGTTTGGAACCTGGCGGCGGTGGTGTTCATGGCGCTGACGGCAGGGACCGCTTTCGCGGATGTCTCCCCCGGGGATGTGGTGGACAAGTCCAACTGGCAGAAGGTGGAGGATCTCCTGCCGGGCCCTGTGCTCAACTGGGTGAAGAACGGGGACTTCATCCTGAACATCGGTGAGATCGATTTCGATCCTACCCGGAATCACCCGGAATACGTTCTCAAGGCCTTTGAGGAGAACCGGGGGAGATACGGGCTGGACGACAAGGGCGGGATCGTGGAAAAGAAGACCGGCAAGCTCGCCAGGTACATCCTGGGCCTCCCCTTTACCGAGTTGAACCCCGAGGACCCGAAGGTGGCCGAGAAGCTCATGTACAACCACCAGTACATGCAGCACATCTACGGGAACTTCACGTTCAACTTCAGTCTCATCTGGGTGAACCGGAACGGCTATGAACGGGAGGTGGAGGCTTCCTGGCAGTCTGCATCGCTCACCGCGCATCCGGGCGCAAAGGGCCTGTCGAATCCGGACGGGATCGAGAAGTATTCCATCCTCCTGGTGAAGAAGCCCTATGACGTGGCAGGCACGGCCATCATGATGTGGCGGTTCCTCTCGCCCACCAAGCAGGACAACACCTTCGGGTACATCCCTGCGTTTCGCCGTGTGCGGCGCATGAGCGCAGCGAACCGCTCCGACACCTTCCTGGGCACGGACGAGTGCGTGGACGACGCCAACGGTTACGACGGCAAGGTGCCGGACTTCACCTGGAAACTGATGGAGGTGAAGGAGGCGCTCATCCCCCTGCTGGACACCCGGATCTTCCCCTTTGCGCAGAACGAACTGGGGGAGTGGCAGACCACCCAAGACATGAAGCCCGTGGTCTACGGCTACGAGAAAGAGGGCTGGCCCGGCGCGGCGTGGGCGCCCACCAACCTGGTCTGGGTGAAGCGCCCCATCTATGTGATCGAGATGACCCCCAGGGACCCCTTTTACAACTACGGCACGCACCGTATCTGGGCAAGCCCGGAGACCTATGCCACAACCTACAAGATCATCAACGACCGGAGCGGCAAGTACTGGAAGAGCCTCTACATGATCAACTCCTTCTGCCGGAGCGCGGACAGGAAGATGGCCCTCATCGCGGTGGCAGGCCAGAACGTGATTGACGAACGTGCGAACCATGCTACGATTACTGTGAACTGCAGCCCCAAATACCCGTGGACCATGAATGCGGACGTGGATATGAACGATTTCTCCATGGCCGGCTTCCAGAAATTCTGCAAGTAGGAGCATTGGATGGAAGAGAGGATCTGGCACAAGTCATACGCACCCCAGGTGCCGAAGACCCTGGAGTATGAAAGGCTGACCCTGTCGCAGGCCCTGACCCGGTCGGCCGACCGGTTCCCGAACAAGACGGCCCTGAACTACATGGGAAGGAAGATCACCTACAGGGAGCTCGACAGGCTGGTGAACCGGTTCGCCGGGGCGCTCAGGGATCTGGGTGCAGGGGAGGGCGACAAGATTGCCGTGTGCCTGCCGAACATCCCCCAGGTGGTGATTGCCAACATGGCCATCTTTCGCATCGGGGCGGTAACCGTGCAGAACAACCCGCTCTACACGGAGCGGGAACTGTCCTACCAGCTGAACGACTCGGACTCCCGCATGGTGATCACCCTGTCGCTTCTGGTCCCTCGCATGCAGAAGATCAGGGGAAAGACCAAGCTCGAACGGATCGTGGGCTGCCACATCCACTCCTTTCTCCCCTTTCCCAAGAAGCAGCTCTTCCCCTTTGTGAAGAAAGACATGTTCCGCAGGATCGAGACAGGCCCGGATGTGCACGAGTTTACGGACCTGTTGAGGAGGCAGTCAGACATCCCGGTTGAGGACCGGGGCAGATGGGAAGAACTGGCGGCGCTCATCTACACGGGCGGCACCACAGGGGTGAGCAAGGGGGTCATGCTCACCCACGCGAACCTGAGCTGCAACGTGCAGCAGTTCGTGGCCTGGTTTCCGGGGTTCAAGCCGGGCGAAGAGTCGCTCGTGGGCACCTTCCCCATCTTCCATTCCGCTGGCTTCACCGCCATCCAGAACTTCATGATCTGGCAGGCCTGGGAGCACTTCATGATCCCCAGGCCGGAGCCCAGGGGGATCATCGAGATCCTGAAGAAGAGCAAACCGGGGTGGCTGCCCGGCGTTCCCACCATCTTCGTGGGTCTCCTGGCCGAGAAGGAGTTCAGGGACATGGACCTCTCCTTTATCCGGGGGTTCTTTTCCGGTGCCGCACCCCTGGCCGGGGAGACGATCCGGGACCTCAGGGAGCTGACCGGGGCCACCCTGTGCGAGGTGTACGGAATGACGGAAACTACGCCCATAGCCGCGGTCACGCCCTGGGGCGGAGAGGTCAAGCCCGGGACCGTGGGGATTCCCGTGCCGGATACGGACATAAGGATCGTGGACGTGGAAACAGGAGAAAAGGAACTGCCCGTCGGTGAGGCAGGGGAGATCATCATCAAGGGGCCCCAGGTCATGAAGGGGTATTACAAGAAGCCGGAAGAGACCGAACAGGCCCTGAAGAACGGCTGGTTCTATACCGGGGACATGGGCTGCTTC
>CAZSUQ010000074.1:0-12216 GCA_964609935.1 uncultured Thermodesulfobacteriota bacterium
CGGTATCGGGCTTCATGTAGATGCGGACGGAGTTCTTCTGCAAAACAATACGGTGGTGGACAGCCTGTCCGTGGGCGTGGAATACTTTGAAGCCGCTGCTCCCACGGTCCCAGTTGCCTCCAACCTGATCATCGGCGACTGGGATTCCGGCTCCGGGGCTACGGACCTGGTGGGAAACCTGCCTGTGACCTATTCCGATGTGCAGGACGGAGCCCCGGACCCCACGAACATCAGCGTATACCCCGATTTTGTGGACCCGGACGGAACGGACGACACTCTGGGCACGCCGGATGATGACTATCACATCCTTCCCGGCTCCCCCTGTATCAAGACCGGGGGTGCCTCGGGAATCATTAGTGACGACTTCGATGGTGACACCCGGACGGATCCGGTGGACATGGGTGCGGACGAGTATGTGGAGAACACGGCCCAGGGAACAAGCGTTCAGGTGGATCTGAACCCTGAATGCAAGGTCCGGTTTGCACAGGTCTCCTCAGCCGGGCAGACCACCCTGGACACACGGCCCGGCATGGGTGTGCTTCCCGCAGGATACCTGGACTTGACAGGCTCTCCCCTCTACGACATCCGGACAGGTGCGGGCTACACAGGCTCGATTGATGTCTGCCTGTCCTATACGGATGAATTCCTCCCCGCCGGTTCGCTGGAATCCCGGATCGAGATCCTGCACGAAGAGGCCTCGGGCTTTGCGGACATAACAGCCTCCCGGGATGCAGGGCTAAACGAGGTTTGTGGTGTGGTGGATTCACTTTCCGACTTCATCCTGGCCTATGTGCCCGAGGGTACATGCATGGACAGCGATAGCGACGGGTACGGCTTGCCAGGAGAGGCGGTCTGCCCGGCTGGGGCGGCAGAGGACTGTGACGATGAGAGTCCCGGTGTAAACCCGGGAGCCGCGGAGATCTGTAACAATCTTATTGATGATGACTGCGATGGGGACATGGACTGCAACGACTCGGAATGTGTTGGAAATCCAGCCTGTGAACCTGTCCACCAGGCCTCTTCCATACCGCTTGACAGATATCCGGGTTCTGAAATTGGCAGTTCGAAAATCATCAACTATCTGGCCTTTTACCTTTTCATCCCCTGGGCAACGGTGTTCGCGGTGAGAGGAATTGTACGCCGGAAAAAGTAGAAAGCGGAGTTAACAACGAATTAGGAAAGCCATGAATCCCCTGAGCGGATGTGAAACCTTCTGGATAATGGCAGTTCCTGAATGGATAGAACGAAACATTCAAATAGCGTTGTTTCTCTGAGACAATGAACGGGGGGATATCATGTTTAAACGAAACCTTATTGCTGTCTGGCTTGGGATCATCCTGTTATCCGGCATGTTTCTCTTGGGGCAGGACACGTGGCCGTCGCCGTGTACGGACAACGATGGAGATGGCTACGGCAACCCTGCTTCGACGTCGTGCATCCATCCGGAGCCGGATTGTGATGACTCGAACGTGGATATTCACCCCGGTGCACCCGAGCTTTGCGACGGTATGGACAACCAGTGCCCGGATGAACCGGGATATGGCGAGGTGGACGAGGGATGCTACAGGCTCGTTTGGGTAACCGAGACCCTGACCGAGGGAAACATTGGTGGTCTGGCCGGGGCAGACGCAATCTGTCAAGCTGAGGCTGCTGAAGCCGGTATTGAAGGCACCTTCATGGCGTGGCTGAGCACCTCGGAGGCATCCCCTGCAACGCGGTTCACTCGAGAGGGATATCCATGGTTCTGCGGGAACGGCGAAAGGTTCTTTGCCCGCGATTGGGACCACCTGACCGGAGGACAATTCCAGTCTGAAATATGCGATCTGTCCTTGACGGGGTCCGTTCCAATCCCCATTGTTGGGATTTGGACCGGAACCGACTCAACAGGTCATGGAGGTGTGGATAGCGCCGTACAATGTCAGGACCCGGACAGCGTCAGTTGCAGCGACTGGACCTCCTCCGACCCGAACCTGACGGCTGAGATGGGAAGCATCACTCATGACATCACAGAGTGGACAAGCCTGTGTGAGCTAATACCGTGGCCGGAGTGCTGTGGACACTGCGACGAGCCCAAACACTTGTATTGCTTTGAGCAGTGAACTCGTGCTGTGGTCATGGCGGAAGACTAGCATGATTTTGTCCGCACGCACGAAAACACAACGGCCATCGCTTCAGAGCCTATACGCGTAACATACACGAACTTGCGTAGATATTACTGGAAGGCACACCGGTGTAAAGCTTAATCCGGGGAAAAGGAAATGAAACGACTTAACCTCGTGGTCTGTTGTTGTCTCATCTTGATACCGGCATCATTTTCAGGGGCGGGAACTGAAATAAAGCTCGGTGGAGTTACGGAGAGTGCGGGCCTTCTTCATCCATGGGAAGAGGGACTCTACCGAAATTCGGTGAAAGCAACGTACATGAGAAACGGAATTCAAGGATTCGACCCGGAGGCCCACTGGCCATTCGACGAGGGAGGCGGAGACACGGCAGAAGACGCTGCAAACGGGAACCACGGAACCCTCCATGGGCCGCTATGGATCGAAGGGATCGAGGGGTACGCCCTTTCGTTTGACGGCGAGGGAGATTATGTGGAGGTGGCGCACCACGAGAGCCTCAACCTGACCGGCGATCTCACGATCACCGTGTGGTACAGGCGAGATGGGATCCTTGACGACCGGTATGCTTCCATCCTGAGAAAGACAGGAGGGGTGTATCAACTCTTTGCCTCGGACCCGGGAAACCGGACGTTTTTCGGTGATGCTTACGGTTGGGTCAGGACCCGGGAACGGATCGTACTTCCGGACAGGTGGATCTTTCTTGCCGCTGCCGCAGAGGGGAGTTCCGTATGGTTCTTTTCCAACGTAAGGGCCGCGCCCATCTACACGGTCGGGGACTCCATTACGGCGGGGCATGGGGGGCCGAACAGCCACTGCACCTCGAGCGACAACTGTGCCTTCTCACAAGGGGAGAACATCGAGCACACCTATCAGTACTGGCTTGACCAGTACATGAGGAGCTCCGCCAGTGCGGAGTCGGTTTCCCTCAGCTATTACAATAAGGGGCACGGCTCCCAGACCTGTGACCAGATACGTGACCGGTTCGCCAGTGACATTACAGACGGTGTGGATGTCATCCTCATGTGCGGGATTAATGACTTCGCCACAGGCGCGGATCACCTGGAGGTCCAAGAGGATATCCAGGAGATCCATACCCTGGCCTCATCAAAGAACGATCGACTGATCGTCATGGAGATCATCCCGGACGGAAACGGACTCTATTGCAGCGACATCCTTGCGTTCAACGCCTGGTTGGCTGGATTCGCTTCTTCCTACGAGGACGTGTCCATGGTCCATGTGCACGAAGCCCTGAGCAGCGGCACGCCCTGCTACTACGATCCTGCCCTGTACGAAGCCGACCGGGTTCATCCCAATGAGGCAGGGCTGGAGGTCCTGGCCCAGCAGATCTGGGTCCAGATTTACGGGGAACGTGTGCACGGCCTGGAAGAACAGACCACAGAACTTTACGCGGGATGGGATGGATTTGAATCCACATCCGCGGGCTCCCTGTTCATTGGGCTGCGGGAGGATCTGACCGGTTACCCCTTGTACGGAACCATCGACAACATGATGATTTTCAGCCGAGCGTTGACGGAAAAGGAGATCCTGGACCTTTACATAAGCCAAAAACCGGGAGGGGCGGATTGCAGCGATCCGGACCTGGACCTGGACGGCTTTGACCGTATCATCTGCAGCGGGGATGACTGCGACGACGCAGACCCGGAGGTGAACCCGGGGATTGCGGAAGTGTGCGACAACGAAAAGGATGACGATTGTGATGGATTGATTGACAATGCGGACCCGGACTGTCCTGCACCCCCATGGGGAGCCGCTACCCATGGGGAAGCCTTTGTGGGCGAAACGGGGACAGAAAGGGAATCAATGATTCTCAACTGCATGACGGTCCTGCTTGTAACGACTGGATTTGTCCTCTCCTTGAGATCTCTTCCCAAGAGGGCTGCCCCAAAGAAGTGACCTGACCCCCTCTTCCCTACGATCCGGACAGCTTCCCTTTGTCTCTGCGGTTCCACGCCGGGATCAGGAAGGCGAGCAGGGCCGTGAGCAGTGCGGTCAATCCGGCAACGACCCAGCCGTTGCCGCTTAGGAGCGCGTGCGGCCCCAGGGTGACCAGGCCGACCTCAATGGGGATCACAAAGAGGTAGGCGATGCCGAAATCGTCCAGCGTGCCGGACTCGTTGTTCGGGTCCACGATCCGGAGCAGGGCAATGCCCATGGCCGTGACACCGGTGATCCAGCCCCAGGTGAACAGGGATCGCTCAAACCAGTGAGCAAGAAAGAAACGGGGGCCAAGCCAGCGAAAGATCACGCAGCAGAGAAGGATCCCGGAGAGGAAGAGCAGGAAAAGGGGGAGGGCATACTTCACGAGGATGGCAAGCTTGATGGATGCGATGCCGAACACCACCAGGATGTCGGTGAGTGTGCCGCCCAGATGGGACATGGTCTTGGTATCCACGAACCGGATGGCGCTCGTGGCCCGGAAACCCCTGTGTACGAGGAGCGATAACACGTAGGCAAGGGAAAAGACCGGGAGCTTGAAGCGCGGGAAGAGATGAGCCGCTCCCTGGCTCAGAAAATACCCGCCCGCGGTAATGCAACAGATGATGCAGAAGTGGAAGGCCAGGGTGTCGATGGAATTCGAGGAAACCGTCTCCTTTCCCACCCATTGACGCTCTTCCTCCTTGACCAGACCGGTTCGAAGCGCTTCGGGAAGCGCATCAAACCGGGTGATGAATCCTGCCTGGCCCGACACGCTCCCCCACTTCACCCAGATCATCCCGCCGATAATGGAGCTGAGGATCCCCACCGTGGCGGAGGTCATGGCAAGGGAGGTGGCCTCGGACCAGCCCAGGTCATGAAACGTGACGCCCACGGCTGCCGCGGTTCCGTGACCTCCCACGAAGCCGCAGGCGATGAGGGCGCCGAAGCCGGGGTTCAGGTCGGGCCAGAGCCTTTGCAGGAGGGCAATCGTGAAGACGATCCCCACGGCCCACTGGGACAGGGTCGCAACCGTGGAATACGCCCACAGGTTGGTGAGCCTTCCGGACAGGGCTCTCAGGTTCACCTGTGCAGCCGCAAAGGGGAGGGAGGCGAAGATCACGGCGATGAGGATGCCTGGATAGGTGGAGAAGGCATCCGACAGCTTCAGCAGACCGAGACCGTTCGGACCGAGCGCGAGCCCCATGAATCCGCCAAGAACGCTGGCCGGCAGGAAAAGGCGCTGGAAGAGTGAGATTTTCGACCGGAGAAGCTGGCCCGCGAGCAACAGGCCCGCAGCGAATCCCAGGTCAACAAAGAGCTGCCATGGTGTGAAGCTCAAGGCCGTCCTCCTTCTGGATGCCGGGCTGTGGACGATTCATCAACCAGCCTGTGGAAGGCATCCTACCACAGGAACAGGAAAGGACCCCAGACAGGATTTCTTTTGCACCGAGGGGTTGGAGATGAAGTCCATGTAGAAATCCTCCAGGGATCCGCAGGACGGCCTCCAGACAAGGTGCAGAACGTGACGCCAGCGATGAATCGATGGTATCCTTCCAGGCTCATCGTCGGAAAAGAAGAAGGGTTGTCATGCTTTTAAAGGGTGGTCTGCATACCCACACGGACTGTTCGGACGGGGACCTGAGCGTCCTGGAGACCGTGGAGGTCTATTCGGACCTGGGGTATGATTTCATTGCCCTCACGGACCATGACTACCTCCTGAGCGGAGATTGCTACGATTGCATCATGGAGATCAAGACGGACCTGATCATCTTCACAGGAGAGGAGTTGACCGTTTTCGAGAAGGGAAACATCCATGTGAGCCGCATCTTCGGAGACCACGAGGTGCTGCACATCTTCAACCACCCTTCTGAACTGTTCCTCCCGGTGGAAAAGGTGATCGAGCGGATCCGGGCCGTGGCCGAGCACTATCCCCTCGACGCTGTGGAGATCACCTCCTTCGGGTTTTCAACACCCGAGTATGACATTCCCGAAATCCCCTATCCGAAAGTCGCCACGGATGACTCCCACACCCGGTTGGGTTGCGGCAGGGCATGGATCGAGCTGGAATGCATGCGGGACAAGGACAGCATCATCCATGCCGTGAGGAACGGGGATTTCCGGAACGGCTTCGCCGAACCGGGCTCGTTTACAGGTGGGTGAGCAGGCGCCGCCAGTAGCTTTGATCCTGGTCCTGGTATTCAATCATTCTTTATTCCACAAGTTTTTTTCGCTTGGCTGTTTGACGCAATATTTTTGCATCGAGTATTCTACTGTTCTAAAAAACACTTGTTTCGCAGAGCAAGAACCGGGACCGTATCATCCGGCCGTCTCATCCAGTCCAAGAACAGTTAGCGCATCCGGAAGGAGTGAAGGTATGGCTCGTAAACTCGTGTGTACAATCCTGTCCCTGTTCCTTGTACCAGTCGCAGCCTATGCCGGTACGGTCAA
Source organism: uncultured Thermodesulfobacteriota bacterium (assembly GCA_964609935.1). GTDB lineage: Bacteria > Desulfobacterota > DSWW01 > DSWW01 > DSWW01 > CAYTRL01. Next base: position 6,507 of record CAZSUQ010000074.1, read on the forward strand.
CGTACCCAAGACAGGGCAGACCACCTGCTATGATGGTTGGAGTTCTGTGATTCCCTGCGCCGGCACAGGCCAGGATGGAGATACCCTGGCCGGTGTTTCATGGCCATCACCAAGGTTTGTTAACCATAGCAACGGTACGGTGACCGACAATCTCACAGGGCTCATGTGGATGGAGAACGGTAATTATGCCGGCACCAGGCTGGAATGGAAAGAAGCCCTCAACGAACTGGTTCTGGTGAATAACGGGACCTATGAAAACTATGGTTATCCGGACTGGCGTCTTCCCAATGTCAATGAGCTTGAAAGCCTTGTCAATTACCAGTACGAAATACCTGCCAACTGGCTGAACACCCAAGGCTTCATCAATGCTCAGGTAACCACCTATTACTGGTCGTCCACCATGAATGTCCAGTTCCCGGACACCCTTGCCTGGGGTGTCAGGCTCCTGGACGGCAGGCTGAACTCCATGCCCCTTTCAGGCACCGGAGACGGGCGAAATCATGTCTGGCTTGTTCGTGCCGGCCAGGCCAACGATCCTGATCCAAACTATCCTGCAAACACCTGGAAAACAGGACAGACGACCAGCTATTACCCAACCGATGACGGTGCTTATCAGAGGGGCGTTGCATGGCCTGTTCCAAGATTCTCGGACAACGGCGATACGGTGACGGATCACCTTACAGGGCTCATGTGGCTCAAGAATACCAACTGTATGTATACCAATTATCCGGGGATGGATCCTGACCAGACGCCGGGGGATGGAAGTGTAAAATGGCTGAATGCGATGGTTTTTGTGTCCTGTATCAACAATGGGAACTGCCCCAGCTGCAGTGGAGGTTATTCTGACTGGCGAGTCCCGAATGTAAAGGAACTGCGCAGTCTCATAGACTATTCCCAGGCCAACCCTGCTGTGCAAGCGGGCAATCCATTCACCGTAACGGGTGTGGGATCTCCAAACTACTGGTCATCAACCTCCAGTGCCAATACCTCAGACACATCGGCATGGACCGTTGATCTCTTCACGGGTCATGTAAGTGCTCAGTTAAAGGAAGGAAGTCAGTACGGTCCCACTTTCAGTGTCCTTCCGGTCCGCAATGCCACGGTCAGGAATGCATTTATGCCAGGGGTGCAGCAGCTCTTGCTGACGCAGTAGCCGGTGTGCAAGATGGATGATAGGGTTACAAGTGTACGAATCCGTCTCGTTTACAGGTGGGTGAGCAGGCGCCGCCAGTAGCTTTGATCCTGGTCCTGGTCAAGGATGAACAGGAGGATCTTGATCTGGGTCAGGAGTGCGTCCTCCACCTCCTTCCTCAGTTCCACAAGGGCATCCTGATCCTGGTATTCACCGTTGAAGCGCCTGGTGTGGATCGGTTCGCCAAAGGCAAAGTAGAAACGTTCCGGCTTCGGGATCAGCGTGGGACCCACCCCACGGACGATGGGTGGAATCATGTCCCCGCCCCGAAAGAACTTTGTGATGCCCGTGGCGTCAAAGAGCCTGCCCAGGGGTGAAGCCATCACGTCCTTCCCGTCCAGAAGGATGTTGTACACGTTGTCCGCGCCCTTGGAGGCAAAGGGAATGATCGGGTATCCGTGCTTGATGGCCATCCGGGCGAATCCCATGCGCTTTTTCCAGACGAGCTGATGCTCTTCGCCCTTGCGTTTCCCGAACGCCTCCCTTCCTCCCCCGGGAAACACCACGATGTGCTCGCCGGTATTCATCAGCTCCGAGCAGTTGGCAGGGGTGCCGTCCACGGCGCCGATGGTGGAGACCAGCCTTCCCCAGACCGGAATCTTGAAATGCCAGTGGTCCCCAAGGGCACGGAGCAGGATCCCCTTCTTCTCATAGACCTCCACGGCCATGAGGGGGTAATCGATGGCAAACAGGGGATGGTTTCCCACCCAGAGGCTCCCCTGTTCGGGATCGATGTTGTCCATGCCAAAGAAATGGGGGATGAAGTATCTCTTCAGAGGAGTCGCCATCTGAAAGATCTTTTCACGAATGTATCGATCCGAAACCTTTCGTTTCTTCATTCTTGAAATCCTTGCGTTTCCTTGCCCCTTGCAGGAGGAGCGTCGTTATCGTACCCGGGCGCCCCGTGAATCGTATTTCTCCCCGGGCTCATTGTGCCCTGGGCTGTGCGGCCCGCTTTTTCGACCGGGGCCTTGAGGTCTTCTTCTTCCTCGCCTCCAGGGCGCGTTTCCCCACCCCTGCAATTTCCTCATTGCTGAGAATGTTCTTCACCCCGGAGATGGCTGCCAGCTGCATGCCGTGTTCGAGTCCCATCCGGTAGATCTCCCGGACCTTTTCCCATTCCGTGTCGCTGCCCATGGTGTAGACCTCGAACCTTCCCTCAAGGGCCAGGAGCGCCGTCTCGGCAAGCCCGGCAGGGACCGCCTTGGTAGGGAGCCCCAGGTCGGTCATGATGATGTTGTCCCCGGGCAGAAGGATCTCACCCGACTTGATCACCAGGACGTCCGGGCGTTTGGCCACCTCCTCGGGGGAGAGAATCATGGGGCGCGTGATGTCCGTGATCACGCAGCCGGGCTTCACCTTCATGATATCCAGGATGCGGCTCGCGCCCGAACTTGCCGCTACGATGCCGTCCATGTCGGAAATGTATTTGTCGGCACGGGTGGACACATGGGTGCGCACCCAGGGGGACTCCTCCTGGATGGACTCCTGGAGGGCGAGCAGCTTGGCGATGTTGCGGCTCACCATGTAGACCTCTTCAAAGGCCTTTGCCAGGAGGCGGCAGCAGATGGAACCCACGGCTCCCGTGGCTCCGATCACCATGGTTTTCCCCTTGAGGATCTTCCCCCTCTCGAGCTTGATCAGGCCCATCCGGCGCATGGCCTCCGCAGCCGCCCAGAGCGCGCTGGAAGCGATGTAGCTGTTTCCTGTTGTGATGGGGATGTCCGCTCGTTTGGCAACCTGGACGGCCATGTTCCCCAGGTCCTTTGTCAGGGGGCTGATGCCCACCACCTGTGCGCCGAGCCTCTTGGCCAGCTTGGCTGCCTCGAGGAGCTGCTGCGTGATGAATTCCGAGGATCGTTTTTGCATCTCCTCAGGGCTCATGCCCAGGGAGATGAGCCATCCCTCGGCCTCCGTGCCGCTGGGAGACCGGATTCCGGTGATTCGGGAATGGATGGAGGCCCGGGAACCGGAAATGAATCTCTCCATGGTGTCCTTGACGAGCGGCGGGGCCACCTCGGACAGAACCTCCATGGGTCTGCTCCTCGTGAGGTATTCCTCTGAAAAGGGAAGAACCACGAAGGCAAAGCGGTTGACCCTTCTCGGTGTTCCGGAGGGATAGATCACCCGGGGCTCCATGCGAAGGTCGCCGATGATTTCCAGGAGGTCGTCGTTCGTGATCTCGTACTTGGTGGTCTCCAGCGCAACGATGGCCATGGCTTCCAGGACGCTCATGCCCACCACGCGCTTCAGGTTCTTGGGTGTCGTGTCGATGATGACGTCCACGCCCCGCTTGCGAAGAAAATCGATCCGGTCGTCGTAGGCCGTGGACGTGATGACCGTCTTGCCCTCCAGTTCCTTGCGTGTGCAGGTATCCACATATTTGTAGAAGCCATGGTAGGGCACCACGATCATGGAGGCGTTCTGTATCGCCTTATGCAGGACCTGCTGGTTCCAGATACGGAGGGTCTCGGTGTTCTTGGAGAGCTGTTTGCTCGGGACCCACTGCAGAACCCCGTGCATCTTGTTGGCATAGAGCTCCAGGTCCTTGATGGAATGGAGCAGTCGTGGGATCCCGTTTTCCAGGATCGGGTCGGCAAAGAAGAGGTTTTCCGTGTATTCGGACAGCACCTCGGCCAGTGTGGAATTGACCATGCCGGAGAAGAAGAGCACGCGGGCGTTGTTGAAATAGTTGTTTCCGAATTTGAACTGGAGGTGCCGGATGGACCATTCATGAACCACGATGCGCATGGCATCGCCGGAGGTGACAGGGGTGTGCATCTGGGAGGCCAGTTTGCGCAGTTCCCCGGTTTCCCTCTCCATCCTCTCCTGGGAACCGATGGTGTAGGGAAACTTGATGCTGCCGAGACCGATGGCATCCGCCTTCTTGTTCCATCTCAGGAGAAGGTCTGCGGCCTTCTCGAGATGGCCGTCCGTACCGAATCGCTGGACGTGAAAGGGCTTGCCCAGGAACTTGGTTTTCAGTTCATAGTCGTCGCGGCTCGCTCCCAGGCTGATGTTGATGATCTGTTTCATCCCGCTCTCCGGAACGGCTTTCTGCCGTCTCGTTTTCGAAAAGATATTGTTTCCAACAATTTGGCCCTCTCGGGTAAGATATAAGAAAACAAAACGATTGACAATTCAGAACAACAGGGGCCAGAGTGCGGGCACCCAGGGGGATGGGATTCAACGCTTCAACGAAAAGAAGAGGATGATGGAATCCGGGGACAGGGTCAAAAAGCGGATGAGGGAGCATATTGAATGGATCTGTGAAAAGATCGGCCCAAGGCCGCCTTGCGGGGATGGGGAGAAAAGGGCTGCGGACTATATCAAGGCGTATTGGGAGCAATCCAATCCCCACACCTTTTGCGAAAACTTCACGTGTCACCCGGATGCGTACAGGGCAGCTTTTCGCTGGCCCATCGGGCTGTTCATCCTTTCCCTTTGCCTGTACCACCTCCTGCCGCTGCTCGCCTTCCTCCTGTCGGCCATTGCCATGCTCATCCTCGTGTTGAACATGATGTTGAACAGGGAGCTGATCGACCCGCTCTTTCCCCCGAGAGAATCGCAAAACGTGATCTCCAGGTTTGAACCCAGGGGAGCCGTGGAGCGGACGGTCATCGTGAGCTGCCATCATGACTCCCATTATGCATTCCCCATCGTGAACCGGTTCGGCAGGGGGTTTGGAATCTTCATGATGGTCGTGGTCCTCTCCAGCGCCAGCCTTCTGATCCTGTGCTTCCTGAAGGCGCTGTTCCTGTGGCCCGGATTGAAACCGCTCCTTCACCCTTTTCGGATCATGGAGTTTCCTGTTCTGATCCTGCTGACTGCAACCGTACCGGTCCACCTCTACACGTTCCTGCGGTTCATCTCCGATCAGCCCGTACCGGGGGCCAACGACAACCTGAGTGGGGTGGCTGTGTGCATGGCCCTTTCGGACCACCTTGCAAGGGAGGAAAACAGGCATCGCCGTACACGGGTCTGGCTGGTGTCCTTCGGGTGCGAGGAGATCGGTATCAGGGGAAGCAAGCGGTTCGTGAAGAGACATTGGGACGAGATCCGGGATGCCTGGGTTCTCAATCTCGACATGGTGGGGGAGGCGGGTACCACGTTACAGGCCGTGACAAAAGAGGAGGTGAACCTCATCCGCTTGTCCAGGGACATGGTCCATCAGGTCCTGGGTGTAGCCGAAAGGATCGGGGTTCCCTTGAGGTCCGGACCCGTGGCAGCCTTTACCGATGCCATGGCCTTTGCCGTGAAGGGGATCAAGGCCACCACACTCATGGGCCTGGACGACAAGGGAACGGCCAAGACCTATCACTCCATGGAGGACACACCTGACAGGCTCGATGACGACCTGCTCCTTTCCTGCTATGAAATATGCAAGGCCTTTATCCAGCATGTTGATGTTATGGATGCTCAATCCATGACGAAACAGGAATCATTCTGATATGAAAAAAATTCCGCTTTGCCGTCAATTTTCGACAGAAAAGGACTCCTGGATATCCCCCCGGGCCT
>CAZSUQ010000075.1:0-12171 GCA_964609935.1 uncultured Thermodesulfobacteriota bacterium
ACTTGCCGGCTCCCATGATTTTAACTGTTAACCACCTTGTCGGCGGTTCGAGTCCGTCCTGGGGAGCCAGAGAAATTCTCCGCAAAGTTAAGCGGTCTTTTGGTTAACGCAAACCCCGTGGATTTCGGTCCTCGGGGTTTTGCTTTTTCTTTACGCGTTGCGGGCATTTGCGCAGCCCGCGTTTTCAGGCCGACTCTCTCTTTTGAAAAGGGTTGTGACCGAACCGGGACCAACCCCCTCCATTTTCCCCGAAACTCTCTGTCTCTCTCTTTTCCCCTCCTTTCTGGTTAACAACTGAATCTTTCTGGGCACCCAAACCCGACACTTTTCGCTTCGTTGGGGTATAAATATAGTAAGGGCAGAAAACGATTCTCGCCCCGTCCCATCACCAGACAGCGGACCGGCTACAGAGTAGAGGCCACTGTGGGTGTTGCCTGAAAAGGCGCCTGCAGTGGCCTTTTCTCTTTCCGGACGGCAGCACCCACAAGGTCATCCGCTCTCGCTACAGGGCCCGCAGCGAAAGGGAGAAGAGAGCTCATGTACCACATCGATGATCCGGCCGAGTTGACCGCCGAGGAGAGGATGAAGGAGGTGGCGTGCATCCTGGCAAAGGGGTTTCTTCGGATGAAGAGGCGAGGCCCGGCCGGTGTGCCCGAGGGGGCAAAAGAGGCCAGTCCTGGGGAGGAAAACCCCCGTGAAATGGGGCCCGAAAAACCTCGAGAGTTTACCGAGAAATGACTTGACTCTCCGGGCCACCAGAGCGTCCATGTGACTGCGGGTTAACAGGCCGAGAGACGCTCAAAGGAGGGAGCGATGATCAATATCGATCACGAGGTGGAAAAGCTCAGGGCCATGACCGTGGGAGAGTTAAGAGAGCGGTACGTGGATCTCTTCAGCGAGGAAAGCCGTTCGCGCAACAAACAGTTCCTCTGGAAGCGGATCGCCTGGAGGATGCAGGCCCTGGCCGAGGGGGATCTCTCGGAACGTGCCCGGCAAAGGGCCAGGGAGCTTGCCAGGGACGCTGACGTGAGGATACGCCCACCGAGGGGCACGTTTGGCCCACAGGCGGAAGGACGCACCTCGGTGCGCCCTTTTACACCCTCTCACGACAGGAGGCTCCCACTGCCCGGAACCTTGCTCACACGGGAATACCGGGGCAAGACCATCCGGGTCACGGTGCTGGAAAAGGGCTTTGAGTATGACGGCCGGGTCTACCGTTCCCTTACGGCCATAGCGAACGAAGTGACCGGTTCGCATTGGAACGGCTACGGGTTCTTTGGATTGGCCAAGAAGAGGAAGGGAAAATGAACACGGCAAGGAAACGGCGTGAGACGGCGGTACCGGAATCGAAACCGCAGGTGCGATGCGCAATCTACACTCGGAAATCCACGGACGACGGCCTGGACCAGGACTTCAACTCCCTGGACGCACAGCGGGAGGCGGCCGAGGCCTTTATCCAGAGCCAGGTTCATGAAGGGTGGACGTGTCTGCCTGACCGGTACGATGACGGCGGGTTTTCCGGAGGCAACATCGAGCGGCCGGCAGTGAAGAGGCTGCTCAAAGACATAGAGGCTGGCCTCATCGACTGCCTGGTGATCTACAAGGTGGACCGCCTTAGCCGTTCTCTGTTGGATTTCGCACGCATGATGGAGACGCTGGAAAAGAACCGCGTCTCCTTTGTCTCAGTCACGCAGCAGTTCAACACCAGCCACTCCATGGGGCGGCTTACACTCAATATCCTTCTCTCCTTTGCTCAGTTTGAGCGGGAGATCATTGCTGAACGCACACGGGACAAGATGTCCGCGGCCAGGCGCAAGGGTAAATGGACGGGCGGGATCCCGGTCCTGGGCTACGACGTGGACCCCAAGGGAGGACGGCTTGTCGTAAACGAGGAGGAGGCCTTCAAGGTGAAGGCGATCTACGAGCTTTACCTCCAGCGGCAGTCCCTACTGGAGACGGCAAACGAACTCAACCGGCGTGGGTGGACCACGAAGCAGTGGATAACCAGGAAAGGGAGGGAGCACAGGGGTCGGGCTTTCACCAAGACAAACCTTTTCGGTCTTCTGAGCAATCCTGTCTACTTGGGTAAGGTCCATCACAAGGGCACGATGTACGAGGGAGAGCACGAGGCGATCGTGACCGAGGAAGTCTGGGGAAAAACGCAGGCTCTTCTCAAGCGGAACGGAAGGAGCGGTGGAAAAGAAGTCAGGAACAAATACGGGGCCCTGCTCCGGGGCATGCTCTACTGCGTGCCCTGCGAAGCAGCCATGTCGCACACCTACTCCGCGGGCAAGCAGAACAAACGGTATCGGTACTACGTGTGCACCAGGGCCCAAAAGGAAGGATGGGATAAATGCCCGAGCAAATCCCTTCCCGCGGCCGAGATCGAGCGGTTTGTGGTGGAGCGGATACGTTCGATTGGAAAGGATCCGAGTCTCATTGCAGAAACGCTAGAGCAGGCCAGGGTTCAGAACAGGGAGCGCATGGCGGATCTCACGGGTGAGCTCAAACTCCTTCAGGGACAGCTCAAGCGATACAACGACGAGGTGAAGAAGATTGCGGCTTCAGGCGCCCCGGGCCTCAGAGAGGACCAGGCAACGACCGACAGGCTGGCAGATCTCCAGGACCGCATTCGGGTTGCAGAACAGAGGGTCACGGTCGTGAAGGAGGAATGCACTGCTCTTTCCGGACAAACGGTGGAGGATCACGAACTCGCCACCGCCCTGGGCCTTTTCGAGCCTGTTTGGGACTCTCTTGCCCCAAGGGAGCAGGCCCGGGTGCTGACCCTTCTCCTGGAGCGTGTTGGTTACGACGGTAATAAAGAAACCGTGGCGCTCACCTTCCGGCCCACAGGGATCAAGACACTGGCAAAGGAAACAGGTTCGAGCAAGAGGGGGAATAGCGCATGAACGAGGTGTAACCGTCACGGCGATGCGTAGGCCTACGAACGTGTGAGCCGCGGGGATAGCGACGAGAAGAAAGTTCGAAAGTCGTCCACGATGGGGAGCCGGGGCGAGATGCTGCAAATCAAATCCCCGGTGCAGATGAGGAGGTTCAACCGAGGTCGTATTCACGGGCCAGCTGTTTTTCCGTGAAGATCCCGCCGGTGACCCCGGAAGAGGTCTGTGACGCAAGGAACAGGGTTGCCCTGACCATCAGGTCGGGTGGGTCCCACTTCGAGAAATCCGTGCCGGGCGGGCTCCAGAACCGTGCCCCCTCGGAATCCACGAATCCCTCCGGCTTGAGGCAGTTCACCGAGATGTTGTACTCCCTCACCTCCTCGGCGAGACCGTTGCTGAGGCGTTCGATGCCAGCCTTGGAGGCGGAATAGGCCATGCCGCCGTCGATCTTCCCTCCGATATCCGCCCCGGGGGAGGAAAGGTTGATGATGCTGCCGCTCCTCTGCTCGATCATGGAGGGAAGAACCGCCCGGGAGCACAGGAAGGCGCCGCGAAGGTTCACCCCGATCACGAGATCCCACAACTTTGTCGGTGTCTCCCACAGCTTGTGCCAGAAGGCCACGGCCGCGTTGTGCACCATCGCATCGACCCTGCCGAGTTCGTCCAGCGTGGACGAAACCATTCGGTCCACATCCTCTTCTTTGCGAACATCTGCCTTGACGGCAAGCGCACGGCGTCCCAATGCCCGCACCGCATCGGCCGTGGTGTGTATGGTGCCCGGCAGCCGTTCGTCCTTTTGCGTCTCGGTTCTGGCCGCGACCACCACATCTGCGCCCTCCCGGGCAAAGCCGAGGGCGATGGCCTTGCCGATGCCGCGGCTGGACCCGGTGACAATGCAGACCTTGTCCTTGAATCTCATCAAAAGACCCCCTCGTCAGGATTCACTGCTGCCGGACGTGTCCCCGGACCAGGCGGCCGTGGTGGCCGGGTGACGCTCCGGGTACTCGGCGAGCACGATTTCAACACCATAAGAATCCTTCGGATGAAAGGCGACTTCCCGCATGGTGCCCATGCGGATCTCGCCGGCCACGCGAAGGCCTTTCTCCTTGAACCTCTTCACGGCCGCGTCCATGTCCCGGACCTTGATGACAAGGGCCCAGAGCCCTTCCCCCCGTTTCCGGATGAATTTCTCGATCATGGAGTCGGGTCCGGAGGGTTCAATCAGTTCCAACCCGAGGGCGCTGTAGGCGCCCCGCATGCCGAGCCCCTCGTTTTCGGCCACGATGTCGAAATCGATATCCAGCAGGTCGGAAAAAAAGTCCTTTGCCTTGTCGAGGTCTTTGACGGCAATGGCGATACGGTCGATCTTTTCAAACATGAAACATCCTCCCCTGGGCTTCGAGAACTTCCGGGCGGTCCTCCTGTTCTCAATATGGGCACGTGTTGAAACGGGATCGCTGGTCTTTCACAGTATGAACATCGTTCTTATGGGTCAGCGATCCGTTGATGAAATTTGTGATTTGAAGTACTCCCCGATACGGGAGATCGCCTGTCGACCCTCCTCGAGCATGGGATAGAAGACGTGCCATGCGTGGATCATGTCCTCCCACACCTCCAGGGTTGATTCAACCCCGGCCTCCCTGGCCCGTTTGTCCAGCCGGACGGAATCGTCGAGCAGAACCTCGTCGCTGCCCACGTGGATGAGAAGCGGGGGCAGGCCTGCGAGGTTTGCAAACAGAGGCGAAGCGAGCGGAACGGCGGGATCTTGCTTCCCGAGATACATGGACGCAAACCACAGGGTATCTTCTTGATTCAGCAAGGGATCAACTTCAGCCCTGGACGTATACGACCCGGATGAGCATGTGAGGTCGACCCAGGGGGATATGCAGATGCCCGCTGCCGGCAGGCGGCCTCCCTCGTCGCGCAATGCCAGCAGCGTGGCCACGGTCAGGCCGCCCCCTGCCGAGTCGCCTGCGATGGCGCTCCTGCCGGGTTCGATCCCCTGGTCCAGGAGCCACCCGTAGCCCTTCACGGCATCCTCAACAGCGGCCGGGAAAGGATGTTCGGGTGAAAGACGGTAGCCCAGCGACAGGACGCGGGCCCCGGCGGCCCCGGAGATGGCTGCGGCAAGGTGCCTGTGCGAAGCCGGCGAACCCACGGTGTATCCACCGCCGTGCAGGTACACGATGGCCGTGTGATCCTGTGCCCCGACAGCCTTTACCCACTCTGCAGGCACACCCCCTGCATCCACATCTTCCACCGACAGTCCCTCCGGCACTGGAAAGAGGGCGGTAAGTTGATCCGTCATCTCTCTCAGCTCTTTCAGCGGTGTTTCCCTGACCTTCGGATAGGCTGCTGCGAGCTGTCTCAGGGTTTGGATTTCCTCATTGGGCACCTTGTTTTCCCCCCTTCATAAAATGACCGTTTGCAAAATAATATGCGGGCTAGGCTGAGTCTGCTCCTGCGTATACATTCACAGGGACCGCGGTCTGTTGCGCAAGTCCGGTGACCGGGTCGTAACGCCGGTCGTCCGGGATGAGCCGCTGGACGTTGGAACCCTTCTCTCGCACGTCGCCGTCATCCGAGGGGTCGCCCCAGCCGAAGGCCAGGGCAATGACATCCGGAGCAAGATCCTCCGTGCCTTCAACAATGCCCTGCACCCTTCCGAATCCGCTGTCCACCACCACGGTGTCTCCGTTCTCGACCCCCAGCGACCGCATGGCCTCCGGGTTCATCAGCACCGGATTGAAGGATCGTCTGTTTCGCAGGGAGGGCAGGTTCTGGCCCTGCGTGCAGTACACCTCCTTCATGCGATAGGTGATCATGCGGAAGGCAAACTCCTCGCCGGGCTCATAGCCGCCGGCTTCCATCACAGGTTCGGCGCGCACCTCCCGCAGTTCGGCGATGACCTCGGGATGGCCGGCGGCCAGCCTGCCGTCCTCGTGACCGATCATGTTGGGGATGGCGCCGCCCGCGGTTGTCTCCCTCTCCCCCCAGACGTGACCGTCCGGGTGCTTTCGTATCTCGTCCAGCGGAATGCGCGCCATGGTGTTGAGACCGTCCAGGACCTGGTCCGCTGTGGGCCTTTGATCCATGCTGGTGCCGGGGATGTCGATCTTGAGTCCCAGCCGCTCTGCGAGCCCCCAGAGGATCTCCCAGTCATCCATCAGGCCGTCGGGCGCTTCCACCAGCGGCGGACTGTACTGGCAGAAAGGGAATGGATAGGTGATGTCCATCATCTTGGGGATATCCATTCGCTCAAAGGGATGCTTCACGGCCAGAACGTAGTCGGCATACCTCGCTGTGGCCGAAAGGAACAGGTCGTTCACAACCAGGAGGTCCAGGTCCTGCAAGGCGCGGACCGTGGATGCCTCATCCGGGAAGACAAGCGCCGGGTTGCCCCCCACCACGATGAGCGCTCGGACCTGCCCGTCACCGGGTGTGAGGATCTCGTCCGTGAGCGTATTGGTGGGCATCTCCTGATAGAACCCGAGCAGGCTGATCGTCCCCTTGATCCCCCGCACACGGGATTCCGTGCCCGGGTAGAGGGGCAGGACAACCGGCCCCATATTCTCCGGAATCTCGAAGCCGAGGGGGCCGTTGCTCCGCGTGAGTCCGCCACGCCTGTCGAAACGTCCGCACAGGCCGTTCAGGGTCATGACGAGCTGGGTGGTAAGGTTCTGGTGCCGCGCCATATGCAGTCCCGTACCGCTCTGGGCGCCGCCTCGTTCCGCCCCGGCCAGCATCTCCGCTGCCTGCTGGACCTGGTCTGCCGGGACCCGAGCCCGCCGTGAGACATAGTCGGGATCAAAGTCCTTTACCGCCTCGTACAGCTCCTCCACGCCGCTCACGTAATTGTCCACGTACTCCTTGTCGTACAGCTTCTGCTCGATGATGATCCGGATCATTCCCGCAAGCAGGGCGGCATCCTCCCCGGGCTTGACCTGGAGGTGAATGTCCGCGAGTTTGGCCATGTCGCAGCACCGGGGGTCGATAACAATGAGCTTCATGCCCCGCTTCTGTGCGTCGCGCAGCCTCTTGAGAGGGTTGGACTGGGGCATGTTGGGCATGTGCGAAACAACGGGATTGGAGCCAACGAACATGGCCACATCCGCATTGGCGATATCGAAGAGATTGACAGGGAGGGGTCCACCGAAGAAACGCCACCAGGCCACGAGCAGGCTGGGGGAATCTATGGTGAAGGACGTATAGAGGCCGGGCGATCCGAGAGCCTCCAGCCACTTCCAGACGAACCAGGGTCCACCCACGGATGAGCGGTGCCCGCCACAGCCAACGTATGCGGCCACGGACCGGGGGCCATGCCGGTCCACGATCTCCTTGAGCTTCCCGGCGATCTCGTCCAATGCCTGTTCCGGGTCTATGTCGATCCTGCCACCGTTGTCCCGCTTCCTGGAGGCCAGGAGCCGGTCCGGGTGGTAGAGGCGCTCCATCTCCGCCCGGCCCTTCATACATGTGTAGCCTTGTGAAACCGCATTATCCGGGTCACCGCGAACCGCAAGCACCCGGTTGTCCTCCACATCCACCTCGATCCCGCAGAAAACGTGGCAAAAACGGCAGAACGACTTCTTGGTTTCCATCATGGCATCAAACCCCTTTCCTCTGATTTCTACTCCACAACGGAGGCGACCACCATGTCCGACAGCTTCTGAAAACGCAGGATGTTATCGCCGTCCTCGATGACACCGGCCGTAAAGCATACAAATGTGAGGTCCCGTTCGGGGTCCACCCAGAAGATCGTTGACCCCGTGCCCTGCCCGGAAAAGGTCCCCGGGGATGTGGTGATCCCCATGGGCGTTGGGAAGATCCCCTCGCCGCGCAGGAAGAAGGAGAGGCCGATATATGCCGGCCACTCAGGCCAGCCGCGCATTTCACGTGCATAATCAAAGATATCGTTGGGAAGGGTTCCTGTCTGATTCGTGAGGGCCGTCTTGACGATGGATGGGGATAGAATCCGGTTCCCGTCGAGCTCTCCCCCTCTTCTCAGCATTTCCGTAAAGCGGAAGATATCCGAAACCGTGCCGATGGCGCCTCCAGCAGGGAACTCTGTTTCCTCGGTAAAGAGATAGTTGGATGATTCAAGCATTGCAGGCTCAAAGAGCCCCGGCGTGGCATAACGGGCCACGATGGGAACCCTTCGCTCGGCAAGATCAGGTCGCAGGACAAGGGAGGTATCCTTCATCCCGAGCGGCTTGAAGAGGTCATCGTCCAGGATCTGACGGAACGGACGTTTTGTCTCGTCAAGGCGGCAAACCATCTCGGCCAGAACAGCGTGGGCCGTGGTGGCATTGTAGGAAACCATCTTTCCCGGGAGGTGATGCAGACGTTCATTGCATACAGCGGTGACAAGGCCATGGATGTTGGCAACCTGATCCAGCGGCACCAGGAAGGGCAGTTCGGTGTTGAGCCCGCTCGTCTGGGTCAGGAGATGTCCAACGGTTACGTTCAGTTTGCCCTTCACTCCGAATACCGGGATGACTTCACTGATCTTTGTTGTGAGCGAAAAATCACCCCTGTCGATGGCTGCCAGAACGATGGCCGTGGTCAGCTGTTTGGTGATGGACATCAGGTGAAATACATCATCCTTCCCGGCCGTGCGCTTGTTAGCCAGGTCCGTATGACCGATTGCCTTGTGTATCGCGATTTCACCGTGAAGGGCCACGATGAAAACAGCGCCGTCATAGATCTCTCTGGTAATGTCTTCCTCCATGCTCCGTACCAGGCGGTGCAGGGCATCCGGGTCGAAACCCAACTCCTTTGAATGAGCAAGGACTTCATCTTCACTTCCTGTCATGATCCTGTCTCCTTCTTTTCCCTCTTTCTGGGGGGACCTGGACAAAAGCGGCCCTCTTTATCTCTTAGCAGATTTTTGATTCGAAAAAAAGAAATTTCCATATTGGAACTAATATTTCTTTTGTGAAAACAGAAGCAAGCTCTGGTCACGAACGTTGACACAACCTCTTCGTTGGGCCAGATTGATGCAACGGCAATAAGGCCGTTGCGTTGAACCTGTTGAAGAAAGGTCCGACATGTCTCCCGTCTCTGAGCCTGTGCCTGAAACGATGAGGGCTGTGCAGCTTCATGCCTATGATGGAAAACCGGAGTCCATGTCCCTCGGGAACGTGCCTGTCCGGAAACCGGGTCCCGGGTACGTGACGATCAAGATGGCTGCTTCGCCCATCAACCCTTCCGACGTCCTGTTTACACGCGGTCTGTATGGCCTGATCAAACCGACACCCGCGACCCCCGGTTTTGAAGGGGCCGGTACGGTGGTTGCGGCCGGTGCCGGGCTTTATGGGAAATGGCTGAAGGGCAAGCGGGTCGCGTGCGGGGTTCCGCCGGACGGGGACGGCACCTGGGCGGAGTACGTGACCACCCAGGCGAAGCTGTGCCTGCCGTTACCCGGGAAGGTGTCGGACGAACAGGGCGCTATGGCGCTGGCAAATCCCGCCACGGCCATGGCGCTGTTCCATGAAGCAAAGGACCGGTGCCACAAGGCGGCCGTCCACACGGCAGCCGCCGGTGCCCTGGGCAGGATCCTTCTTCGCATCGGCGTAAAAAACGGCTACCCGATCATTCACATCGTCCGTCGACAGGAGCAGGTGGATCTCTTGAAGGGGTTGGGCGGCGAGTTCGTCCTGAATTCCAGCACCCCGGAATTCCCTGCCGAGTTGAAGGAGACGGCCGGGCGGCTCCGCGCCACCATCGCGTTTGACGCGGTTGCGGGCGAATCCACCGGGCAACTGGTGGACGCCCTGCCGAGAAACTCCCAGGTCCTGATCTACGGCGCGCTGTCTCTGGAAAACGCAAGGGTTGACCCAAAGCGGATGGTCTTCGACAACAAGCAGGTTGAAGGGTGGTGGTTTCCCGACTGGCTGCAGAAGAAGGGATTTATGCGTTCGGGTGGCATTATACGCAAGGCACTCAAGGGTGTGGGCGTGGAATGGACCACAGATATTGCCGAGAAGGTTCCCCTTGACGATGCCCACGCCGCCATGCTTCGCTACGAGGAGCAGATGACCCGCGGAAAGATCCTGATTGTCCCCTGATGCCGAGCGGTTCAGGCAGGTCAGGCGAACCGAAGAAAGGGGTTGGTATGGACCCGGTGGAAACGCAGGAGGAAGTCCTGCGAGCCAGGGCGCCCTGGGACATGACCGGAGACGCATACGTCCTCGTATTGAAGATGCCGGACGGGACGCTCGATACGCAGTGTTTTGTGCCGGACAGTCTGAAGGGCCTGCGGTTGGGGACACCCAGTCATGTGATGTACGTAGACTACAAGAGTTCTCCTGTGGGTCCCTACAAGGAACTGCTGTTCATGCCGGGCAAGTTCCGGTTTGGCAGGAAGGCCTGCAAAACAATCAGCAAGATCTTTGTCTCGACCCGGGAAAGCGTGGTCAACGGTGTGGAGAACTGGGGCATCCCCAAGACGCTTGCCCGTTTCGAGACCCGGACGATGCCCGGCGGACACCAAAGGATTGTGGTCTCCACGGAGGGCCACGTTTTTGCGGATCTCACCTTCTCCGCTTCCTCTTTCGGTTTTCCCTTCTCGGACAGGTGGGTGCCTGCAAGGTTCAAGGCCATGGCCCAGCCGTACCAGGGCAAGACCTATTTCTATGCGCCCACGACACGGGCGACCCTCAAAAGGGCGCGGCTGCGAAAGAGCCGGGTCGACGCAAGCCTGTTCCCCGACATCTCCCGGGGCAAACCTATCCAATGCGTCCGCCTGGAAGCCTTCCGCATGCACATCCCCGCAGCGACCATTGTTGCGCAACCGTAGCTCAGTGAATTTCGTAAGCGTTATTCGGAAATTCCCTTCCAGAAATTCTCTTTACTTTCTTGCTTCGAATACAATCGTTTTCGAGAATCGAACTATATCCGGCGCCAGCCTATATTTCGATCACCGACTCCAGGTTTTTAATTGCATTTTCCAGGAAACCGGGGTTGTCGAGTCTTAAGTGAATTGCCCCGTTGGGGCAATACTTCGCACAACGGCCACAGCCCCGACAGTCGTCGGGTATCCTGGCCTTTGCGTCGTCAATCGTAATCAAACCCAGGAAGCAGGTATCGGCACAGGTCCCGCACCCGGTGCATTTTCCCTCTTCAACCCAGATTTCCAGACCTTCGATCCGGTTGTACTGAATGTTCCTCTTTTCCGGTGGCAGGTATCTCAGGATCGTGTTGCCGAGACAGCAGCACTCACAGCAGAAGCAGATGCTGAACATCCTCCCGTTGTCCGGCACCCCGAAGATATAGTTGTCTATCCGGGGCTTGCCTGCAAAAACCGGCAGTCCGGCCTTGATTCCCTGGTGCAGATGCTCACGGGCTTCTCCCTTCGAAACTGGCCGGGTCCAGGTCGTGGGAATCTTTTTTGCATCCTCGCCCATGATGATGCACCCCAACTCGACGGGATAGTTCTTGCACTCACTGCCTTTGCGGCAGGGGCAGAATTCCACGATCAGGCAGAACGAGGACCGCTCGATAAACGTCTCTGCGATCTGGTAAGGCAGGGTCACGCTCTCGCTGACCTCGAGCGTCTCCTCCACCGGGATAACGAACAGGCGGTTCTTGTGATTTTGTACCCAGGGATGGATCCGGTCTAGAAACGGAAGATTCGCCGCTTTGAACATCCGGGCCAGCATCCGAAAACCAAACCTCATCCCAGGCGGATGAAATAGCAACTTCTCCAATCGGGGATCCCGGGGTCGAAAATTGATGAAATCAAATACCCCTGGCAGCCACTTTCTTTTCGGATTCTTCTCCATATCCTTCTCCTGAGGGTTCGATGCAAATATTCTTGCATGTTTTCTTCTTTATTTGAACATTCGATACGTATTTGTTATAGGCAGCTTACTATCAGGACGGTTTACGAATTCCCCCACCCTTCTCCCCCCGAAGCAGTAGATTCAAGGAGAAGGGGAACCGACAGCCAACAGAAGAGGAGGCCTTCATGGCGAGGGGAAAATACCGAGACTATGATGTTGATGCCATCGTAATCGGATCGGGAATCGGGGGGTTAACCACCGCTGCCTACCTGGCCAAGCGGGGCGTCAGGGTTCTGATTTGCGAGCAGTTCAGCCGTCCCGGAGGATATTTTGCGACTTTTCAACACAAGGGATACCTGTTCGACGGTGGGATCCAGGCCTGCGAGAACCTGGGGTCCCTGATTCCCATGCTCACCCAATTGGGTATCCTGGATCGCCTCAATCTGAAGCGGAGCCCGGTGGGAATGGCCCTGCCGGACGCCATGATT
>CAZSUQ010000076.1:0-12160 GCA_964609935.1 uncultured Thermodesulfobacteriota bacterium
TGGTTTTTTCTCACAGGATCTCCAGCGAGATCTTCCTGAAATAACGAAAAGATCCGCTTGCAGGGATTCTCGGCCTGCGGATGGGGGCTTCAGCGATGATTCTGCTTAAAAAGATTGAGCCTTTCAGGAGTACGAAAACGGCCCTTGGAGGGACATATTCGTTCCTTCTCCGAAACGCTCACCGTGGGGTGAATCCATGCGCGTGTGGCCAGGACAGGGAGAAGGGTAAACGGAGAAGCTCAGGGCGTACCATGGAGTGGCATGACTTGAGTTACGATGGAAAATTAAATCATATTCTAGATAATCATAATAAACTAGCTGTTATTACATTACAAATTGTCATTCTACTTGTGTTCTTCTTTATGGTTTCGAGGGTGAATGCCGTGGAACCGGTCATGGAGGATTTCAGGGCTGATCCTCCCTTTATGTCCGTGAGCGTCAAGCCCAACATCCTTCTCATTCTGGACAGCTCCGGGAGCATGAACGAGTTTGCCTACCAGGAGGTGGGCGGATGTCGTGCTAACGACGCTAACTGCAACTGTGATGTGTTCTCCTGGACAGGATACGAGGAGGGTACGGAATACTACGGGATCTTTGATTCGGACCAGTGCTATGCCTATTCCAACGCCTCGCACTACTTCTATTCCGTGGGCGTGGTGGATGATGATGCCGCCACAACAGACGTGACGGAACGGGCGGCGGAAGTCCCGGGCCAGTGGAGCGAGGGGCGGCAGTGCTTCTCCGGGAACTGGCTCAACTGGCTGACGACCCGGCGGGTGGACGCGGCCAAGAAGGTCCTGACCGGAGGAAAGACCGCCTCCGGAACGAGCGATGTCCTCCTCGGTTCCGTGGGTCCGGACTCCACGGCCCTGGACAGGGATCTCCGGAAGATCTACGACGACCGGCTCGCCCCCCCCTCGAATCCCCGCAAAGCCGCCTATTACACCCCCCTGCATGAGCCTATGTATTTCTACTTCTTTGCTGAGGAGAGGACAGCCGGTCAATACGGCGTGGTGTTCAACATGATCCAGAGCTCGTCGTGTGCCGCTGCAAACACGGTGGATACCACCGGTTACGTCAACCGGGCGGCAGACTTCGGTGGTGAAACAATCACCGGTTCGTGCCCTCAGTGCGCCTATGACGGCTTTTTCGTGGCCGTGCAGGCGGACGAACCACCGGCCGGGATCATCCAGAACCTGGGTGACACGAACCCCGGTGACGGCGAGGACAACTCCAAGGTGCGCCTCGGCTACATGCACTTCAACTACAGCGACGGTGGAAAGATCTATGATTACGTGGACACCGCAGGGGAGTCCAACGAACACTTCGAGGATATGGTGGACAGCATCAACGGGCTGGTGGCCAGCGGCTGGACCCCCACCGAAGAGGTCCTTGTAGAGGCCATGGGCTACTATCAGCAGACCACTCCCCGCTACACCGGTGACTATCAGACGAATGACACGTGGGACCCCTATTACTTCAACGACACCGGGCAGACCGTGCCCTGCACGAAATCCTTCGTCATCCTGATCACGGACGGGGAACCGAACAAGAACGAGGACCTCGGCTCCGGGGTCAATGAGGTCTTTATCGGGGATGGATACTTTCAGTATTCAAGCGACGACACCAGCCAATACCTGGACGACATGGCCTTCAGCATGCACACGGAAGACCAGCGCCCGGATCTGGATGGAGAGCAGATCATCACCCTGTACACGGTGTTCGCCTTTGACCGGAGCGATCGGGCGAACGACTACCTGAAACGCGCTTCCCGGGCCGGGGGCTTCAACGACCTGGACGGGGACGGCCAGCCTTTCTGTGATGCCTCCGGGCTGTGCGGGGCCTCGGATGAAGCCTGGGCCGAGAGCTTCTACCGCGGTTCCTGCGGAAACCCCATCGATGATGAAAGCTCCTGCACGGCCGACTCTCTGTGCAAGGAGTGGGACCGGGACTGCGACGGCGTGCCGGACACCTTCTTCGAGGCTCAGAACGGCGGGGAACTGGCGGAGAGCCTTCTGGCAGCCATCACGGACATCCTGAGGCGAAGTGCATCAGGGACCTCGGTTTCCATCCTTTCCACCAGCGCCCACGGCGAAGGCGCCCTTTTCCAGGCCTACTTCAAGCCCTCCGAGGTCACGGCCATGGGAGAGAACGTTGCCGAGACCACCTGGGCGGGATTCCTGCACGGGCTCTGGGTGGACAGCCGGGGACGCATGCGTGAAGACAACGGGGACTTCAAGCTGGTCTACAGTGACGACCCGATCGTCAGCTTCTACTTCGACTCGGACGTGGGAACCCGGGTGAAACGGGACCTGAACGGAGACGGAACCTTTGACCAGGACAACATCCCCCTGTCCGACCTCAGCTCCATGTGGGAGGCGGGAAAAACACTTGCGCTTCGGGATCCGGACACGCGCACGATTTTTACAACCCTGTCCGCGCCGCCCCTGCGAAGCTCGCCGGCCACAAGCCTATTTGACACAGGAAGCGCTGCTTCCATGAAGGATTTCCTCCGTGCATCCACGCCGGAGGAGGCGGAAAACGTCGTGCGCTTCATCCGGGGGGAGGACATTGCCGGAGGGAGGACCCGTGAGGCATACGTGGACACGGACGGCGACACGCACCCGGATACGCTCGGCACATGGAAACTCGGGGACATCGTCTATTCCACGCCCACCGTGGTGGCCAGGCCCATGGAGAACTACGATCAGCTCTACAGCGACAAGACCTTTGGAACGTTCGAGAGTCACTACAAGCACAGGCCCACCACGATCTACGTGGGTGCAAACGACGGGATGCTCCATGCCTTCAATGCGGGCCGTTACCATCCGGGCGACGATGCAGACTCAGGAGACACCACGGAACACGGCCGGTATTCCGCCGATTACCCGGGCTACTACACATCCGGCACCTATTACAGCAGTGTGTTGAACGGACAGTCCGGGATCGGGCAGGAGATCTGGTCGTTCATCCCGCAGAGCCTTCTTCCTCACCTTCGCTGGCTCAAGGACTCGGGTTACGGGCACGTCTACTACGTGGACATGAAGCCCAAGGTGACGGACGCGAGGATCTTCTCTCCGTCATCCACACACCCGGACGGCTGGGGAACCGTTCTGATCTGCGGATTGCGGATGGGGGGCGGAACCTATTACGTGGACGACTTCAACCAGGACGGGACGCCAGGCGATACGAGAACATTCTCTTCATGCTACTTTGCCATGGATATCACGGTCCCCACCGAGCCGGAGCTTCTCTGGGAGTTCACGGATACCAACCTGGGCTTTACGAGCTGTTATCCCGCCATCGTTCGAACCGGTGACGAGGAGGCTGCCGGAGACTGGTACGTTGTCCTTGGGAGCGGCCCCACGGACTATGACGGCGGAAGCAACCAGGAGGCAAGGATCTTTGTCCTGGACCTGAAGACCGGAACGCCCCAGAGCGGCGCGGCTCCCATAACGCTCGGCGCTCAAAACGGTTTTGTGGGTGGAATGAGCTCCATGGACCTGGAGAGAGACTTCAACGTCAATGCCCTCTACGTGGGCGAATCGTACACCTCGGGCGGTGTCTGGCGCGGGAAGATGCATCGAGTCCTTCTCGGGACCGAGGAATCGGGATACCAGAGTCCGGCCGGGTGGGACGATACGGTGCTGGCCGGCACCAAGACGAATCAGGCCATTGTTTCCACGCCGAACATTGCCATGTACAAGCCCGCGGGCGTGCCGTGGATCTACTGGGGAACAGGGCGCTTCTTCTCCAGTGTGGACAAGCTCCCTCCCATGGATGCGGCAACACAGAGCTTTTACGGCGTGAAGGACGAGACACTCTCCGCAGGGCAGGATGCGGAGAACCTGTCCGATCTCGACCTGATCGATGTTTCGGGATTGAGTGTCTACTACGATCTACCGAGCGTGACCGTGGGTGGAAGCGTACTGGGCGAGCTTGGTCTGAGCACCGGGGACACGTTTGAAATGCTGAAGAACGCCATGCTCAGCGAGAAGGGATGGTTTTTTGACGTGGACGACACCCTGGGCGCCGGTGAGCGGGTCCTGGAGCCCTCCACCGTGTTCGGGGGACTGGTTCTGTTCACCTCCTTCAAGCCGAACAATGACATTTGCGGGTTTGGCGGCAACGGTGCCCTGTACGGCGTGAACTATGCCACCGGTACGGCGGCCCCGGGGAAGAAGGGGATCGGCATCTTCAACTTCCAGCCTCCGCCCGAAGGATCGGAGCTGGACCGGAACCTGGACCTGGATGAAGGGAGGCCGTCCAGCCTTTCCATCCACATTGGTGACGAGGACGGAGGAAAGCTTTACATTCAAGGGAGCACGGGCGAGATCAAGGAAGTGGAAGCGGACCTGGAAAATCCCACCGGTACCGTTGTCTGGTACGAGAGATAAGGGGTGAAGGTTCCTGGGAAACACGTGCTTTTGAAAAAGGGTTCATCAAGGAGGAAAAGGCGTGAGAACAAACGAAGAGAGGAGGATCTTGCGGTTCACTCGAGCCCTCCTGCTTGTCTGCGCTGTGGCCGCATTGATCCTGGCACCTCAAGATGCAAAGGCAGAGGGAAGCGGGACGCGGGAAGGGAATCCGCGTTCCGGTGACGCGACCCCTACCGAGGAGGGCCTGCTCCTCAGGGACCTGGAGGTTCACTCCATACAGAAACACGAGAATCTTCTCTTCATCAATGGGAAGGCCTATCTCCCCACAAAGGGGACACGCATCCTCAATGCCGAGGGCCGGAAGGCCCGCCTCTCCGATATCCCTGACAAGGGCCTGATCGACCTGACGTACGCACGGTGGGCGAAAACAGAGGTCCGACCCTACGGGACCGGGCAGAAGATCCTGATCGAGATCCGGATCCACAACAGCAAAGAGCAGGAAGATCGATAGACATGAAGAAGAGAAAACACACCGACAGGAAGGGGTTCTCGCTCATCGAACTGATGGTCACCATGAGCCTCGTGGGATTGATGGCAGGCCTGGCTACCGTGGCGTTGAGCCCAGGGAATACATCCCTCCGCTCCTCGCTCCGCAACTTCCGTTTCGACATCGAGCTGGCCAAGCACGAAGCCATCGCCCGGAACGCGGACACCTACGTTGATTTCTACCTGTACCCCACCATTGACTGCAACGGGGACGATGACGTGAACCAGAAGGACCGTTGCTACGTGATCTATGAGGACAGGAACGGAAACGGGACCTACGACGAGCTGGACCCCCCGGGAAAGCCCGAATGGATCAAGAGCGGGATGCTGGACGGATCGGTGAGCTTTTCTCAATACGAGCAACTCCCCTTCTCCCCCCTGGGGGAAAGTTCGCCGGCCACCTTCCGTCTCGAGGCGGCCGTGAAGAAGAATTGTGACCCGGTGACCTCGGACATGGAGTGCCTGGTCACCAGCTACGATATCAATGTCTCCGAGGTGGGCAGGGTTCACATCGAAGACAAGCAGCAAACGTGTGAGGCGGCTTCCTATTGCTCCTCATAAACCTGAAAAGGATGCGGCCCGTCATGTGCACTGTATTGAAGCGGAAGGGATTCAGTATCGTTGAGCTGCTGGTGGCGCTTGCCGTTTCCGGCGTGGTTATCGTTGCCCTGGCCAGCGGTTACATCGTCCAGAAACGGACATACGAAGAGGAAGCGGACCTGCGTGACATGCAGATGAAGGCACAACTGGCCATGAACCAGATCAAGCAGTACATCCGGAACGCAGGGTTGGGCTGCGAGGAGAGCTTCCAGTCGGGAACGGTGAGCTTCCAGGGCGCGAACCAGAGCTTCAGCAATGTCTTTGATGTAAGCGCCAGAAACGACGGTCCGGACACCCTTACCGTGGTTACAGGCTTCCGATCCGTGGCCCGTGCGGTCTGTACGGACCTGGAGCCTCCATGCACCTCCAGTGTGCTCGAGGTGAACGATACCTCCAGGTTCAATACCGGAAGCGGCCGTTACGTTTTTACAGCGCCTTCCATCCAGAACCGTTACCAGGAGGTTGTCAGCATCGCGGATCCTTACCTGACCCTGGACGGGACCATCACGTACCACGACGATGACCCGATCTACCGGATCGGCGCCTACACCATCACCCTGGACAAGGATGGAGACGGCACGCCCATGGACGTGGACGGGGACGGTGAAACCCTGGATGGCGACGGCGACGCGTACCCGGACCTGTTCGTTTACGACAACCTTCTGGACCTGGCAAGCGAGGAAACGGCCAAGGTGGTGGAAGGGGTCGAAGACATTCAGTTCCAATTCATATGGGATGCCGACGGAAATGACCGCATCGAGGGCGCGGAGTGGACCTGGCAGGACGACCCCACAGGAAACCTGGACGAGGTCCGTGCCGTGCGGATATGGATCCTGGTCCGGTCTCTCCTGCCGGATCCGCATTACGAGGACACGCACGAGCATGAGGGGCAACCCAAGCGGTACATGGTGGCCGACCACCTCATACAACTGGACCAGAACGATGTAAACGGGATCGACTCCGACTTTGATCACCATTTTCACCGGCACCTTTGTGTGGAAACGGTCCTGATCCGCAACCGCAGCCTTTGAGAAGACCCGGGGTGCCCGGTGAGCGGACCGGAAAGAAGGTGAACAGTGAATCGTCGCAAACGTGAGCAGGGATTTACACTGCTGGAGGCCCTCATCGGGGTTCTCCTCCTCTCCGTCGGTATCCTGGGTTTCATGGCTATCCAGTACCAGAGCATCAACGGCCGGCTGTTTTCAAAGAGGATGAACGAGGCCGTTCTCTCGGGATCTTCGGCTGTGGAAGAAAGGCTCACGGAAGACTTTACCCAGATGAACGGATCCGGCACCGCGTACAGGAAAGACGGCGGATTCGAAGCCACCGAACAGGATTACCTGGATGGAAAGGCACATGAGATTTCATGGGATATCAAGGGGTGGAGCAGCTTGACCACGAACCCCAATGCCGAGCTGGGGAAGATGAAAACCCTGTCCGTGGTCACAAACTGGCTGGAGAAGGAGGAAACCCGGATCACGCAGGTTGCGACCTGGGCCCGGGGTGGAAAGGTTGGGGATTCACCGGAGAACTAGACGGATGCGGAGAAAAGAGAGGATCTTCATCCATACGAGGTGCACATCCATGAGAAGAACATTACGAAACACAACCCGTTGGATCCGTTTCCAGGGAAGGAATCCGTTTTTCAAGAGATCCGGATCAACGAACGAGGACGGGATGATACTCGTTTCGGCCCTCCTCATCCTTGCCGCAACCTCCCTGATCGCCGTCGGTCTTGCCAGAGACACGGCAACCGACTTCCAGGTGGCTGCCAACCGGAGGGTTCAGCAGCAGACATTTTACCTGGCGGACGGGGGCGTGAACCTGGGGGTCCAGGTGGCAAGGGACTTCGTGCTGAACGAAGACGAGGGGATGGTCAACCCCGCAGCGGACTACCCTTCTACAGGGGAGTATCCGCTCACGGACGATGGGTCCCTGTACATGAAGGGTTTCACCATGAGTGCAAGCCATATCATCGACGACTTGAGCGGATACTCTGAAAACGACAACGCTGAAGACGATACCGACCCGAACAATGTGACCTATCCTCCGGACATCCGCTTTGATCTCGTCAAGAGCGCGTCCGGAGTCGACACGGAGACCGAAATCACCCTGGACCTGGATCTCCTGTCCAAGGACCCGTGGGGGGACATCAAGTTCGCCACCGGTTACGACGATCCAGTAAGCAACAAGTGGGTCTATTATTACAGCATCCGGGCAAGGGCCACGGACTCGAGCGGAAGAAACGGCAGTGAGCCGAATGCGGAACTCGCCACGGTGTATGCCGTTCTGAAATAAGGGACGTTTCCCCTTCCCTTCTTCCCTTTGCCATTCCAAACGTGCATGAGATGGATAGAGCGAGCGGGATCGCTGAACCCGTAAGGTTCACGAGCGGCAATCGTGCAACCGTGTTGTGCGCAGGTGGGCTTTGCCGGGGGAACCTCAGTCGCAGCCGAGGTCCTGATCATCCGCAAGACCGTCACAGTCGTTGTCAACGCCGTCCGTGCAGACCTCGGACCCTGACGGGCGCTCCAGCACGCCGGGGTTGATGCAATGGGCGCAAACACTGCACCCCGCATCGCCACAGGCACACGTGGCGCAGATCACCGGATCGTCGGAGGGATCGTCGTCACAGTCCTCCCAGATATTGGGAGCACAGGGATCCGTTGCAGGGGAACCCCAGCCGTCCCCGTCCTCATCCGGGCAGGCCTCATTCAAGACAATGGCATCGCTGCCGTCCACATGCTGAATGCTGCCGGCGGTAAGCACGGGAAGCGATCCGGAGAAGGACCAGGAAAGGCTGTTCACCATGGAAACCTGGATGGCCAGGTCTCCGGAAAAGTCTTCCGTTACGTACGAGGGGAGCGAAAGGCCGGTAATGGATCCGTCCATCGTGGTGGTTTGATAAGAGCCCTGTGTGGCTCCGAAGGCGAAAAACTCAACGCCTGCCGGGGTTTGGGCCGGAGGCGTGTAGGCCCAGGCCACATTGACCACATCGCCCGGCACATAGGGATCGCCTGTCAGAGGGGATGTAATCGTCACGGCAGATGCGGTGGGCAAGGTGGCAGAGGCTGTGGCCGTCCAGCCGCCCAGGGAAACGGTCACCGGAATCGGTACGCCGGTGGCAAAGCCGGCGGGGGGCATATCACTTTTGTAGAATGCCTGGTTCGCGGGGTTGAAGAAGCTGTTGTTGGAGGTCGCCAGGTCCACCGCGGTTCCGTTGAGCGTCACCGTTGCCTGGTTGGCTGCCGGAAGTTCCGCCCCGCTTCGGCTGAGCGTGAGGAGAAATCCGCCATCCATGGGGCCAAACCCCAGGATTCGATCTCATCAGCGATCCAGCCATTGCTGATGAACCCGCGAAGCAGGTAAAAATCAACAAAGGACGTGGTGAAATCGTCCTCGCCGTTGCAACCCTGCAGGGTCATGGTTCCGATTGCCGTGAACAGCAGTATGGTCAAGAAAGAACAGCGCCGCATGGCTTCCTCCCTGCTCAATCGCAGTAATCGTAACTGGATACCAAGAAGTTGTACTGGGCTTCCGCCGCAATGGGCTCACCGAAATCGTTCTCTCCGGTGAAGCGGTACCGGCAGTTGTAAGCCAGCTGCTCATGCCCATCCAGTACGGCGTCCTGCCAGAAACCCCGAAGGGTGGCCTTTGTTTCGATGGGAACGAAGTAGAGCTGGTCCATGATGGTTCCGGTGCACTCGTCGCCCGGGTTGCAAGGAGGGATCCCCTGCGTGTCGATCACATCGATGACCACGGGAGAGGGAAGTGGATAATCGACTGTGACCGTGTCGAGCGGCGTGTAGTAGATGATGTAACTGGAGATGTAAACCGTGCTTGCCGTTTGTTCTTCCGCGTTCGGCAGCGGCCGGTTGATGAGGACCGCCTCGGTGAAGTGATCGCTGTAGAATTCGGGATCGCTCGTTTCCGGGTCGCCGTCACAATCCGAGATGAAGATGACATCCACCTGGTTGGTCAGGGTGCCCTCCTGGTAGGAGCCGCTGATGGAGTTCACGTAGAAAAGCGACCCCGCCTGCTCTTCGATGTCTCCGCATCCGAACACAAGGAGCAGGCCCAGGCAAGGGAGCACCCAAGCCTTCACGCTCGGAATCCATGGGATGAGCCGTCGATCCATTTTCTGGTTCCTCCTGAATAATCTTCTGTCACCAAGCTGTTTCTTCTTCCCCTACTTCATCCACTCCTCGGCCGCAATCTTGCGGACAGGGATGATCCTCGGGGTGATGAAGATGATGAGTTCGGTTCGTGTCTTCAGCTTGCCGCCTTTCTTGAACAGGTGTCCGAGTCCGGGGATGTCCTGGAACAGGGGAACACCTCCACCCGTCTTCTGGTCCGTGTTGGTGTAGATCCCTCCAATGACCGCGGTATCGCCGTCGTTCACCAGAACCGATGTAATGGCTTCCTTTTTCTGGATGATGAAACCCACCGTGGGGTCCTTGATCGGTGTGTCGTTGCTGACGGTGATGTTCATGATGATGCTTCGGTCGAAGTTGATTTGTGGCGTGACGAACAGGCGCAGCATGGCGTCCTTGAACTCGGTTTTGGTCCCTTCGTCCGAGGTCGTGGTGAAGGGCACTTCCTGTCCCTGTTCGATCTTTGCTTCCATGTTGTTCAGGGTTGCTACGCGCGGGCTGGAGAGGATTCGCGCGTGCTTGTTCCGCTCGAGGGCGCTCAACTGAGCATCCAGGCGCAGGGAATTGGTGATGGAGGCCAGAGAGAATCCCAGCGCGCCTCCCTGGGTTTGATCAATGGCGGCAGGGAGGTTCACCACGGGATTCGGCACACCGGGAGCCGCTAGCCCGGTGATGTTTTCCGCGGCGCCCCCAATGGAAGCCGTATGCGGGAAGTCCATGCCGGTGGGATTCCCCGTGGCAGGGCCGGCACGATACAGGGTCCCCCACTGAATACCGAGTTCACGTTCGAAATCTACATCCAGCTCTACGATCTTTGCCTCGATCAGAACCTGCGGCGTTTGGCCATCCAGCTCCCCCACCAGTCGTTTCATCTCCGAGATGTTGTCGGGAAGATCCTTGAGGACCAGGGAGTTGGTCCGGGAATCCACCAGGATGCTTGCGTCGGCACGGCTGCTCTTGA
The DNA here is from genome assembly GCA_964609935.1 of uncultured Thermodesulfobacteriota bacterium. Lineage (GTDB taxonomy): Bacteria > Desulfobacterota > DSWW01 > DSWW01 > DSWW01 > CAYTRL01. Next base: position 10,641 of record CAZSUQ010000076.1, read on the forward strand.
GCCTCGACAGCATGGACTGAAGCTGGCTGGCCTGGGCGTAATTCAATGGAACGACCACGGTCACCAGCTTTTCCACATTGTCCAGGGCTTGGGCCGCCCGCAGGGCTTCATCGCGTTCCGTTCTCAACTGGGAAAACGGGGCCACCCTGAGGATATTGGGGGCCAGCTCTTCCTTGTCGAGGGCATAGGTCCGGAGAATCACATCCAGGGCCTGGTCCCAGGGAACGTTCAGGAGCCGGATGGTCACCTTGCCCTGAACAGCGTCGCTGATAACGATGTTCTGTCCGCTGACTTCCGCAATCAGGCGCAACACGTTCTGAATATCCGCATCCTTAAAATCGAGCGAGATCTTCCTTCCTTTGTAAAGGACGGGGACAGGGGCGGCCTTGGGTTTCTTCACCACAGGCTTGGGAGAGGGAGCGGCCTTGGGTTTCGGTGCGGGTTTCTTTTGCACCGCCTTTGCCGCCTTGGGTTGTTTAACGGCGGCTTTGTCCGCTTCCACCTTTTTGACCTGATCCTTCATGCCCTCCGGGATCTGCGGCGCGGGAAGCGGTTCGATGGCAGGAGGCTGGTCCGGGAGCTGTACGCGCACCCTGAGGGTGCCGTTTTCCCGTACCACATCAAACGGTTTCTTGGTTCGCAGAAGGATGGTGATCTTGGCCTGGCCTGCAGGCCCTTTGCTCACCTGTTCCGGGACGATGGAGAGGATGGAGGACGGAAAACCTTTGGTATCGATATGTCTCAGCAAGTGTGAGGGAATCTGGGTCCCCGGCATGACGAGAAGGATCTTTTCGCCTTCCCCGCGCACGTCGTAGAGGGCCTTGCCGTCGGTCTCGACGATCACATCCGAGGATGCATCGGTCTGGCGGAAGTCGATCTTTTTGACCCGTACCGGTTTCCAGCCCGCCTTGGCCAGGGTAGAGGGACCGGCGGACGTGGTTCGAGCCGGTGCTGAAATCTCGGGGCCGCCCACAGGAAGCGGCTCCACCGATCCGGATCCCGCAGCCATGATGATCAGGTCTCTTCCGTCGGCATGAACCAGGGGCTCCGGCAGCTTGTGGTTCCGCACGTCGAACGTGATGCGCACCTTGTCCGGGTATCGACCCACCCGCATCTGGCGGAAGGCCTCTCCCTTGAGACGGAGACGGTCCCAGGTAATCTTCCGTTTCGGCTGGAGGATATCCACGTACAGGCGCGGAGGATCCGGCAGGAATCGGTACCGGAAGTGCCCGTCTCCAAGGATGTCGCTGAACACGATACGCGAGTACTCGTCCGTGTACTCCTCCCGCACGCCGTCCTTCTCCCAGTGCTCCACGTCCGCACTCTGCATCAGGGGGGGAGATGACGGGGCCTTCGGATCTGTTTCGGCAGCACCCGGCACGCCTGCCCCCACCGCCATGGCGAACATGCCTGCCAGGGCGGCAAGGATGGTTCTCCGGTGCATTCCCCGCAACAGGGCAACCGGTAGCATGTGAAGCCGTCTCGCTTTCATTCGACCCTCCTGGACCTCTTGCTACCGG
>CAZSUQ010000077.1:0-12086 GCA_964609935.1 uncultured Thermodesulfobacteriota bacterium
ACATCGACCACTCGATCTACACCGACCCGGACGTGGGGGACTACCACCCGATGCTTCTCCCCGGCACCTATACCCAGTTCATCATCGCGCCCGGGTACGAGACCGTTCAGGAGACCGGCGTGACGGTGGGCAGTGGAGCCGCAACGGTCCTGGATGTTCAAATGACCGTGGATGTTACAAACGATCCTCCCTTTGAACCCGCAAGCCCTTCTCCGGCGGGCGGAGCCTCGGATCAGTCCGTTAATCTGACGCTGGGATGGAGCGGGGGAGATCCCGACTCGGGCGACCAGGTCACCTATTCGGTCTACCTGGACACGGTGGACCCTCCGGTTGCGCTCGCGGACACGGTCACGGAACCGGCCACCACCACCAGCATCGAAGTTCAGCCGGGCGGTCTCGGCTATGATACCACCTACTACTGGCAGATCGTGGCCGAGGACGACCAGAGTATCTCCACCAGCGGTCCGGTCTGGTTCTTTTCCACGGCGCAGGAACAGGGATGCTTCATCGCCACCGCTTCCTTCGGAAGCGGGATGGAAGGCAAGGTTCAACTCTTGAGGATCTTCCGGGATCAGATCCTTTTAACGAACCCTGCGGGCAGGGCCCTGGTCCGTGCTTATTACAGGTACAGCCCGCCCATCGCGGAGTTCGTTGCAGACAGGGGATGGCTGAGGACTCTGGTTCGCACTCTGTTGCTGCCGGTTATCGGGCTTGTTTCTCTTGTGGTCTGACACGTGTAGGGGTTTCAGAGTGATCCAAGAGGCGAATCCCGTCTCCTATCACTGATCGTCCTGGTTGATATTGGCGTTGAGCTCTCTGCCCACTCGAAACTGGATTGCCCGCCTGGCGGGGATGTGAATCGCCTCGCCGGTTTTGGGATTTCTTCCCTCGCGAGCCTTCCTCTGTTTGACATTGAACGTACCGAAGCCGCGAATCTCCACGCGGCCTTCCCTTTCGGAAAGGGCCAGGGTCATTTGCTCGAAGATCGTATCCACCACCGCTTCAACGTCCGCTTTTTTCATTTGCGGTGTCTTTGAAGCAACACGACCGATCAGCTCTGATTTCGTCATGGTACCCCCTTTCATGCTTGTCATGGGCAGGTTCGTAAAACGGGAATTCAATCCTCCTGGAACAATTGCGTGCATCTTACGAAAAAGCAAGGCCTTTTGACTAGAAAAAAGTTTATTCATTTTATTCGTTGCATTTTTAGGAAAAGTGGCGAATCATATTCCTAGTGGCGCGCACCTAGACCGGAAAGAGAGGAATGAGACCGTGGAAGAGTCAGGGACGACGGATACCATTCGGAAGCTGGTGGAGCACATGGCAAAGGCACTGGTTGACCATCCTGATCAGGTAAAGGTCAGCGAGGTCCAGGGAGAAAGGACTTCGGTCATCGAGCTCTCCGTTGCCAAAGAGGATCTGGGAAAGATCATAGGAAAACACGGCCGGACGGCGGTGGCGATCCGTACCATCCTGAGCAATGCATCCATGAAGCTCCGGAAGCGCGCTGTCCTGGAGATTATCGAGTAGAAGCATCTCTCCGATGCGTTTTGGGTTTTTGCCCGCAACGTGCGGGACAACATCCTGCCCTGGGCGTGTCCATCGCCTTTTGGCCATGCTTCCCTCTCTACCCATGACGCTTTTCTGCAGAAGAGCGAACGCAATGAGTTACACGATTTTTGACACACCCGTCTTGAATGCCCTGCTGTACCGGCTGTCCCTGCTCCTTATGAAGATCTTCGGGTGGCGCATGGAGGGCGAACTCCCCAGGGCCCCGAAATATGTCATGATCGCCGCGCCCCATACCTCCAACTGGGACCTGGTGGTCATGCTGATCCTGGCCTTTTCCTACAGAACCAAGATCTGCTGGATGGGGAAAGACGCCTTGTTTCGCCGTCCCTTTGGTACCTTGTCCCGGTGGCTCGGGGGCATTGCCATCGACAGGACAAAGGCCAACAACGTTGTGGAGCAGTCCATCGAACTCTTTCGGGAGAAGGAAAGGCTGGTCATGGCGGTTCCTCCTGAGGGAACCCGCAAGAAGGTGAGGTACTGGAAGACCGGATTCTACTACATTGCCAAAGGGGCGGGGGTCCCCATTGCTCTTGGATTCATCGACTACCGCCGCAAGACCGGTGGGTTCGGGCCCGTGGTAACCCCCACCGGGGACATCGATGCCGACATGGAGGCGATCCAGGCCTTCTATAGCAATATCACCGGGAAGTTCAGTGAGAAGTCGGACCGGGCAACGGTTGCGCCGAAGACGGAGTGAGCGGGGATTTACTCGAGGCGGCCTGATGGATGGAGCCGGTCTCACCCCGGCGGTTGTGAATCGCTGCTTTCTTCTGCCTGCGTCAACAGGCTCAGCCCCCAGACCGTGACACAGGAAAGGGTAAAGCCCGGGATCAGGCCGCCCGGCCAGACCGTGACCACCGGGTAGGGAAGGGCCTTCTCCAGCCAGGGCCAGAACTGCAGCAGGGCCGCGCCCACCACCATGCCTCCCACGATCCCCTGCCACGTCGTCCTCCGCCAGAGCAGGGAGAAGCAGACGGCCGGCCCCAGCCCCGCGGCAAGCCCTCCCCAGGCATCAAAGACCTGCTGGAAGACGCTCTGCCGTTTCATGGAAATCACGTAGGCCGCCACCCCGAGCACGAGTCCTGTGGCGCGCCCGATCCAGACAGCGCTGTGGGAACGCACATCCCTGCCCAGGATCTTTCCATAAATGTCCTCCACCACGGCGGAGACCGCCACAAGGATCTGGGAATCCACGGTGGACATGACCGCCGCCACCGCGGCGGCGATCATGATGCCTGCAAGCCAGGGAGGGAGCAGCTGGGTGGCGAGCAGGGGGAAGACGCGGTCCGGGTCTTCCAGGCCCGAGACAAAGAGGCCCCTGCCGACAAGCCCCACGAACATGGCGCCGTACAGGGCAATGAGCACCCAGCAGATGGAGATGAGGGCCGCCTTCCTGATCTTTGCCGAATCCCGGATGGACATGAACCGCACCAGGATGTGCGGCTGCCCGGGATATCCGAGCCCCCAGGAGAGCCCTCCGGCCGCCACCCCCAGGACAAAGGCCAGTCCCTTCTCCTTCCCGCCCGGCAGGAGGAGCGTTCCGCCCTCCCCGGCCTGTGCCAGGATCTCCCACAGGTTTTCCAGCCCTCCCAGCTGGGCGATCCCCACCACCGGGACCACCACCAGGGCAAAGGCCATGATGAGCCCCTGCACGAGGTCGGTCACGGCAACAGCGAGAAAGCCCCCGGTGAGGGTGTAGAACAGGATCATGCCGCAGCCGATCAGGATCCCCATCTCGTAGGTGATGGACACCTCCCCCCAGGGCGTGGCCACCCCGGCAAAGGTGGTCTCAAAGATCTTGCCGGCCGAAATGAACTGGGCCGAGATGTAGGTTGCGTAGAAGAGGAGCACGATGGACACGGCCGTCAGGCGGATCCAGATGCCTCCGCGACCCTGGAAGCGGGCCTCCAGGAAGTCCGGAATGGTCATGGCATTGGCGTCCAGGGCGGCCCGGTGAAGGCGGGGCGCGATCACGAGCCAGTTGAACAGGGTGCCTGCCGTGCAGCCGATCACCGCCCACAGGATGGAGAAGCCGCCTGCAAAGGCCGCTGCGGGAAGCCCGATGAGCAGCCACCCGCTCATGTCCGAGGCTTCGGCCGAGATGCCCGCGACCCACGGCCCCAGCCTCCTTCCCCCCAGCACGAAATCTTCCAGTCCGCGGTTCCAGCGCGTGTAGTAGATCCCGATGGCGGCAAGCATACAGAGGTAGGCGATGAATACGAAGAGGATCACCGGCTGTTGTCCTTCCGGAAGTAGTAGACCAGGACAACGGCGAGCGTGAGAACCGGTGGAACGACGAGCAGGAGCAGGGTGGACAGAGGCAGCACGAATCCCCTTTCCTCAACCGAGAACAGGCTAGCCCTTCAAGGCCTTCAGCGCCTTTTCAGTGTCTGAGACGTGAAACACGAACAGGGACTTGTCCACATCGTTCAGGGCGGACCCATAGGTGTAATTGATGTTGATGCCCTCCCTGGCGAAATCCTCGGAAATGGAGGCAAGCTGGCCGGGCCGATTCCCCATCAGGGCCAGGATGACCTCCTGGGCTTCCACCTTGTAGCCGGACTTTTGCAGGACCCTGGTGCTCTTTTCGGGGTCTTCCGTTACGAACCGGATGAGCGTGAGCTGGGCAGCCTCCTTCAGGATGGCCCGGTAACTCGCCGTGGACGCAATCCTTCGAAGCGTCTGTTCCCGGGCCCGGAACAGCCTCTTGATGTAGGCTACCGGGTCCTGGATGGACAGGGCCAGGATGTTGATGCCGTTGTCTCCCAGCATGTGGGAGAGCCTGGCCAGCTCCCCGGGCTTGTTCTCGAGAAACAGGGTGAACTGGGTGGACCGTTCAATCATGTCAACAGTCCTTTCTGCCTGCGCACGGCAAGCCCTTTCGCCACGCGCCGCCTGTGAGGTGTCATGTCCTCTCGGAAATTGAATCCGTCTGCGGCATAACCGCTCGGGACTATTTATATCGTCTTACCGGATGGAATGTCTATTCCCGGTTTGACACCATCCCCGGCTATGCTTAACTAGGAGGTGCGTTTTTTTAGGCAACAAAAAAAGGCGAACTCATCCGGTTTATGAAGGGGTGCGGTTTCCCGGACTACCAAAACGAATGGAAAGGGTCCGATTCAAAGAGGAGGCAGCATGAAACTGGAAGGAAAGAAGACCCTGGTCACAGGCGCAGGGCAGGGGATTGGCAGGGCCATTGCTCTTGAACTGGCAGGAAGGGGAGCAGATGTGGCGGCTTGCGATCTCAACGGGGAGACCGCACGGGAGACGGCCGCAGAGGTGGAGGCCCTTGGCAGGCAGGCCCTGGCCCTGGCCGTGGATGTTGCGGACAACGAGGCTGTCGTGGCCAGCGTGGGGAAGACCCTCGAAGCGTTCGGACGCATCGACATCCTGGTGAACAACGCGGGGTGGGACGATGTGATGCCTTTCCTGGAAAACAAGCCGGACCTGTGGGACAAGGTGATCAACATCAACCTGAAGGGCGTGATCCACTTCTGCCACGCCGTGGGCAAGCAGATGAGTGAGCAGAAGGGGGGCAAGATCGTCAACATCTCCAGCGATGCGGGCCGCGTGGGAAGCCTGGGCGAGACGGTTTACGCCGGGGCCAAGGGCGGGGTGATCGCCCTGACCAAGTCCCTGGCAAGGGAGTTTGCCCGGTTCGGTGTCCACGTGAACTGCGTTTGCCCCGGGCCCACAGAGACCGCGCTCTTCCGTTCCCTGCCGGAAAAGGTCCAGCAGGGGCTGGAGCGGGCCATCCCCTTCCGCCGGGTGGGCCGGCCCGAGGAGATTGCCCGGGCCGTGGCCTTTTTCGCCTCTCCCATGTCGGATTACGTCACGGGCCAGGTGCTGAGCGTGAGCGGCGGGCTCACCATGGCCGGATAACCGGGGGAAGATGATCATGCTGAATCTGAGCGAAGAGCAGCGAATACTCAGGGACACCGTGAAGCGTATGGCGAGGGAACGGATCGCCCCGCTGGCCGCCGGGCTGGACGAGGACCAGGCCGTGCCCCATGAGATCCACGGGATGTTCAGGGAAAACGGGCTCCTGAGGCTCAAGATCCCTGAGGCCTACGGGGGCGTGCCCGCCGACTCGGTGACCTGCACCCTGGTGATCGAGGAGGTCGCAAAGGTGGACGGGTCCAGCAGCCTGCTGCTCGTAAACCACCTGGCAGGGCTCGGCCCGTTTCTCGAAGGGACCACCGAGGAACAGAAGGCGGCCTTTCTGCCGGACATCGCCGAACAGGGACACATCGTGGGGTTTGCCCTCACCGAGCCCGAGGCAGGCTCGGATGCGGCCTCCCTTCAGACCCGGGCCGTGAAGGTCGCGGACGGTTACCGCCTGACAGGCACCAAATGCTTCATCACCAACGGCGGCCTGGCAAGGTACTATGTCCTGTTTGCAACCCTGGACCCGGCAGAGGGGAAGGGGGGCATCACCGCCTTTCTCATCGAGGACGGAAGCCCGGGGTTCGGTGTGGGTAAGAAGGAGGACAAGATGGGCATGCGCTCCTCGCCCACAACGGACCTCCTGCTGGAGGACGTGCCCGTGCCCGGTGCGAACCGGATCGGGGAGGAGGGCAAGGGGTGGCCCCTGCTCCTGGCCGGGCTCTCCGAGACGCGCATCCTCATCGCGGCCCTGTCCGTGGGGCTTGCGGACGGCGCCACCGAGGTTGCGGCCCGATACGCGCTCCAGCGTTCCCAGTTCGGAAAGCCCGTGGCCCAGTTTCAGGGCCTCCGGTTCCTGCTCGCGGACATGCAGATCGGCATCGAGTCGGCCCGCTCCCTCACCTACCGGGCCGCCCTGATGCAGGACGCCGGAGACCCCCGGGTGCGCATGTTCGCCTCCATGGCCAAGTGCTATGCATCGGACACGGCCATGCGGGTGACCACGGACGCCGTGCAGGTCATGGGCGGCTACGGCTACATGAAGGACTACCCCATCGAGCGCATGATGCGCGACGCCAAGATCACCCAGATCTTCGAGGGCACCAACCAGATCCAGCGCATGATCATCAGCCGGGAGCCTGTCAGGGCTCTAATCCAGGATGAGGGGCAAGATCCCGTTCAGACCCGAGATCCTGTACTCGTAGGCGCCCATGTCCGGTTTCGAGCCGAAGACACGAGACTTCCGGTCCAGGTCTGTGGACGGGAGGCCGGGGGGAGTGGGGACGGTGGCGGTTCCTCCTTCCCGAAGGGGTGAGGCGCCCTCCAGGCGGTAGTTGTGGGTCGAGCTGTCTCGAAACTGAGGGGCCACTGCGAGGTTGTTTCCCGTGTTGTAGGTGCCGCTTGCCACGTTGACGCTCTGCAGGTCCGTGTTGTAGACATCCACGCGGGAGAGCGTTCCGGTCAGGTCGATGGAGAGATCTGCCCCCAAGGGAGCTGTGTTCCCGTAGAGGATCGAATTGTACACCTCCAGGATCACAGTGGTATCCGGGTACGAATCATCCAACACTTCAATCCCTCCACCCCCCCAGGTTGCGTCGTTCGACGTGTTTGCCGTGATGGTGCTGTTTATGATCCGCAGGAGGGCCGAACTTTTTGCCCCTGCCCAGGCCATGATCCCCCCTCCCCGCTGAGTGCTCGCCGTGTTGGAATAGATGAGAGAATTCGTCATGTAAACAGTAACCGTTCCGGTAACGGACGAGTCGTCACTGGAGGTGATCGTGATCCCTCCGCCAGAGCCTTGTGCCCAGTTTCTCCTGCACACTAGGCGGTTGACGTTTGCAGTGAGATTGCCGCCGTAAGTAGAAAATTGGACTCCCCCTGCCGAAGCCAGGGGGCTGGTGCAGTCCTGGACCACGATGTCCGTGAGGGTAACGGTTAGCGTATGCCAGGCAATTACATCGATCCCAGCACCCCAGTCACCCGCTGAGGTGGTTGTTCCATTCTGGAAGGTCATGTTTTCAAGGCTTACCGTTGCATTAGGGACGGGATTGATCTGGATGCCTTTGTCCGTGCTCCCCGCATCCACAACCGTCAGGGACGGGTCCACGGTCTGGTTGGTGAAGCTCTGATTCCACCCGCCGGATAGGGTAACAGATGCGCCCACAGCAAGATTCTCATTGTAGGTTCCCTGGGCCACACGTACCCTGTCGCCGGAGACCGCAGCAGATATGGCGCTCTGAATCGTGGTGTAGGTACAGGTGGTGCACACATCGCGGTCCGCGCCCAGTGCGTTGCCATGATAGAACAGGAATCCGACAGCGAGAAGAAAGGCCAGAACTATCTTCATCATTCCTCGTACCTCACGGATATTGCATGTTGGGAGGTTTGTCACTCGTATTCCTCGTTCCTCACGAAGATTGCTACTTGGGAGGTCTGGCTTCTGTATTCCTCTTGCTTCACGAATATTGCATGCTGGAAGGCTTTTCATATGTCAACCCTCATGTCCAGTAAGCTGTCTTCATGCCTTGAGAGTGAGCATCATTCTTTGTGTGTGAGCAGTATGTCTATTAGGGGGCATTATGTCCGGACATTCATTTTGACGTCAAGGTTTTTCCTATCTTGCTCTTCAGGATGTGAAAAAATGGCCGCCTGCTGCATTTCGTCGTGATCAAAACCCAGCAGCCCAGTCTGTGGATCCTTTCCCCATCCTTGCAGCGCACTGTAGGTACCCTTCACCCATTGAGTTTTATCCTGTTTTGCATCTGGACAATTTTCAGCGGCCTTCCTCGTCGGCCCGTATTCGTGTCACCCTCCGTTGGACCGTATCAGTGGTTAGCCTCGGCCGACCTTGCCAGAACCACACTACGGTAAAACTTATCAGCGACCTGTAGGGAGACATCATCAGTGAAAGAGTTTCGGTGATATATTTTGTCACTACTAAATAGACGAAAACGATTTCGGTCATCCTAAAAGTTGCTGAAAAATCCAAATTAGTAAAGAAAACACTAGTGTTTATTCTTGACATGATAGTGGTATTGTCATATAATAGTTACAATAAGAACACCAGTAGTATCATCCTCACGGAACACCACTCGAATCATCCTCGAAAGCACCGAAAAACATCCGCTACATACCTGATCATACGAACCTGACCAGGCCTTTTTACCATCAAAACATCCCTTGGAGGGACCCATGGCACTGCCCCAAGACCTTGTCAACCATGAGGGATTACCTCAAATGCCTTCTGCCGGTGATATGAATGAAAACCGTACGCCCGAGGCACTAGAACAGGAGATCGCCGAATTGGCTGCCCACATCGATGCAGCCACATGGAGGCTGCTGCAGGCTTTAAGGGAGTTCGACAAACAGGAGGCCTGGGGCCCGGGGTTCCTCAGCTGTGCCCACTGGTTGAGCTGGAGAACAGGAATGGACCTGGTCACGGCCCGGGAGAAGGTGCGTGTGGCCAGGGCCCTGGACGGGTTGCCGAAAATCAGTGAAGCCTTCCGCCAGGGAAAGGTCAGCAATTCAAAGGTCAGGGCTATGGTGCGTATCGCAACAAAGAAAAACGAGGACGAGATCCTGCACATAGCTGTGGAAGGGACTGCTAGCCACATAGAGAAGCTCGTCCGGGTCTATCGGTCCGCCAAGCGGGGACAGGACCTTGAAGAAGTCAGGGAACAACGGGAGAGACGCTACCTGGACATCTTCACGGACGAGGACGGCATGATGGTGATCCGGGGCCGCTTGCCGCCTGAGGTTGGAGCCCTGGTGAAGAAGGCCCTCGAGGTGGCCGTTTCCGCACTCAAGGGACAAAAGAAGGAGAGAGCCGCAGAGACTGGGAGCCGCCGAAAGAAGAAACTCGAAGCTATAAAGATTGAATCGAAGGAAAGCGCTTCACCAGCACGTGACAATTCCGGTGAGTCGTCTGAACTTCCAAAAATTCGATGCGTGCACGATTCCGCTGAATCGCCGTCTGCAATCTCCGCTCCTTCCGGCCCCGATTCTGTTGAATCGCATTTGCACCCGCACGATTCACCTGTATCGTCTCAACGCTGCGAGACAATTGCCGAACAGAATGCAGCGGAATCCTCCCGGAACCCACTTCCCCTTCGTCAGCCTACCTTAACACCTTCATCCTGCTGCCCGGAAACCTTTGATCAACTCTATGCGGATGCCCTGGAGTTTCTGGCCGAGGCAGCTCTGGGTCAGGGATTGAACTCCACTAAGCGTGGCGAGCCCTATCAGGTGCTCGTACATGTGGACGCACATACCCTTGCAGGTTCCAGTGAAGTGGGCAGGTCCGAAATAGACAATGGAGAGGGGATTTCCGCTGAGACGAGCAGGCGAATTTCATGTGATGCCCCGTTTGTCTCTATAGCTCATGGAGGCAATGGCGAAGTGCTCCACATGGGGAGAAAATCCCGCAAGATTTCCACACCCCTCTGGCGCGCTCTCAAGAGCAGGGACAAAGCGTGCCAATTTCCAGGATGCAATCGATCAGACAAGCTTCAGGCTCACCACATTCAGCACTGGGCCAAAGGGGGCCGAACCGATCCGAACAACCTGGTCCTGCTATGTAGAGCGCATCACTGGGCCGTGCATGAAGGAGGATTCCGGATAGAGGGGCGGACTTCTGAAGCATTGGCCTTCATCCGTCCTGACGGCAGGACCCTCCCTGCTTCGCCCAGGCCTACAAACTTATCGGATGATCCGATTGAAGCATTGAAATCGTGCCATAGAGAAATGGGCCTCACCATTACGTTAGAGACATCGGCCTGCAACTGGGATGGAGGGGCAATGGATTATGACATTGCGTTGAGAGGGATAATGGGAGCAGACTAGGGAGAAAAGGTTTGCTGTTTAAGCTTGGGACTCAAGCTGTCACTTTCGAATATGGGAGATCGGAAATCCTCAATTTCCTGACTATGCAGGACAGTACTCTGCCCCTTTCCTCTAAAGGGTGACGAAAGTTATTCTCAACATACCATGAAGAGATTTTAGCAGGAACAAGCGCATCGTGGTGTGAAGAGGGTGGCAAGAACTATGCAGATCGCTAGACCCGCATAGTTCCATAGAACCTTTTCTCTCCTAAGATTCTTGAAGAAGAGAAGTGGGAGGTCTTTACTGCATGATAGGAAGATCGGTCTTAGAAGCCTGCGTTTAGGTTGACCTTAAAAACGTGCTGGCGACAAACCCAGCAATTCAGGGGCGGCCGAGTAGTGTGGACGGGCAGAATGGGGTCTGTGACCTCCAGTTCCTCCGGGCTCAATTGGGACCTCGAACACACCGAGCAGGGCCCATCAGAGTACTCACATTCTGCTGCCGCACGGCTCCGGAACTTTCGTTGACGTGGGCTACCTCGGTCCATGTTGCCCCGATCCGGTTGGGTGTCGACGTCAGCATGGTCACGTCCTGGATTCCTTCGAATGCAGCTGACATGTACTCTGTACCCTCGCCGAAGTCCAGGACCGACATGTATTCACGCAATGTAGGCAAGCGCCAATCGTCGAACCCGCCCACCATGGAATTCTCACAGTATTGAAGCCCAGCGTCCCAATCGAACAGGCCAGGGCTCGGGGACCGGTGCCACATGAGGCCGGTTGTCGTATGCGATACGGTGACCTCGTCCGGGTTCACAACCCACGCGCCGGCCATAGTCGGGCCGCTTACGCAGAACGTGTAGCGAGCGCCTGAGAAGGCGCCCCCTACACCATCGGTCGGCTCGATATAGGTCCATGGCCAATTACCAGCAAGGCCTATGGTCTGGTCGGGATTGCTCTTGGTTGGGGTCGAGCTCCACCAAAAGGAGTTGGCGAAGAAATCGAGATCGGCGGGCCACGATCCTGGCTTGGTAGCATTACGCGAGAGGATCCTCGCCAGCTCACGGATCGCGGGAACTCGCCAATCATCGAGACCGCCATAGCTGCTCACAGCCAGGGTGCTGCACTGGTCCATCGCGAGTGTGAGGGATTCGGCTGCGTATGCAGGCTGAGCCCAGGTCAAGCCAGTAACGGCTTCGACCAGCCTGTCTTCCACCTTCGCCTCATAAGTGTAGGACTCGGGGTTGATCGAGTAGTTTCCGTCCTGTCCGAAGTAGACCTCTCCAGCAGTCGGGCAGTTCGCGTCACCAAGAGAATCAACACAGGTTACCTCGGCATAGTCGGCGACCTTCACCACTGAGGATGTGCAGTTTCTGCCCACGGTGGGCCCATCGCACAAGACCGTGGTCTGGGGTGTGCCGGGAGCTTTACTCCAGTCGAACGTGGTATACTCACCACATGCACAGAAGCACACCGCTGTCATGAATCCGAACCCCATGATGGTCGCCACGTGTCGTCGCATTGTATTCATCCTCCTGTGAATTAATTTAGCGTCATCGTGCAGATCACACGAGATGCGCGCTGGGCCGTCAATCGATGATCCTGCCCAAGCCAGTTGGAAAGTGATCCTTTCCTCATTTAATACAATCGCCTTGTTTGTTTCTGATTACTCTGGCTACTCACAGTCTCTGAGGAAGAATAGTTCCAATAGACCTCGCGAAGAAAACCTGTGCTCAATATTTCAAACTACCTGCCATATATGAACTGTTCTGTCATTTCCTCATCCCTTCAAGAACAAGGCCGGGG
>CAZSUQ010000078.1:0-12065 GCA_964609935.1 uncultured Thermodesulfobacteriota bacterium
GGAAGCTGCCGCCCAGGTGATACTCGATCGACTCCATGGTGAAGCCGGCAACCATAGGGGCTTTGTGGTCGGGAATCATGACTTCAGCCCTGCGGTTGGGAAAGTTCTCGATGGCCGCCTTGACGATCTCCTTGGCATTATCCAGGGCATGGTGTTCGTCGAACTCGATATGTACCGTGTTGGGCTCTTCCATTTTGGCCCGCGGGTTGGTGGTGATTACCTTGCTGTGAAAACACTTGGCTACGTTGGCCACATTCTCCATGATGCACTGCACATCCACCACCATGGCGTCCACCGCGCCCGTGATCAGGGCCAGCTCCTGCTGGAGGTAGTTACCCGCGATGGGCAGTCCGTGCCGCATGAGTACCTCATTAGCCGTACAGCACATGCCGGCCAGGGTGATGCCTTTGGCGCCCTTCTCCTCGGCCAGTTTCTGCATCTCAGGCAGTCGGGAGGCCACCACGATCATCTCGGACAGGAGCGGCTCGTGGCCGTGGATGATGATGTTCACCTGGTCTTGCTCGAGTACGCCCAGGTTGATGCTGCCGTGAACGGGAACCGGGGAGCCGAACAGGATGTCCTGAAGCTCCGTGGCGATCATGGAGCCCGCCCACCCATCGGCCAGGGCAGCCCGGGAGCACTGCTTGATGATGTTCTTGTAGTCCTGGTCCACGCCCATGTGGGTGCGGTGCATGATCTCCACCACCTCCCGGTCAATACCGCGGGGAACGATGCCCTGCTTTTTCCATAGCTCGTAGCGGGCCTTGGGGGCTCGCCTGGCAAAGTGGACCTCCCCTTCCTGCCGACCCCACTCGGCCAGGGCCTTTTCGCCCAGCTCCACAGCGATTTCCTTGATATCCCGGGGCTTTTCCTCATCCCCCTCCTTCACGGTCACTTCAATATCGAAGAGCTTGGCCACCTCCACGAGTTTCCTGGTGTCCTTGACCTGGTAGTCCTCGGTCTCGCCCCTGGCCGCAGCCAGAAACACCTCGGCCACGCCCCTGCCGTGATCCGAGTGGGCGGCGGCCCCTGCGGCCACCATGCGCGCGAAGTTGCGGGCCGCGATGGTGTTGGGCGTTGCGCCGCAAAGACCCATCCGGGTGTCCTCTCCCTCGATCCCCTTCTTGGGCAGCGGGAGCCGGCAGGGTCCCTGGGAGCATATCTTGCAGCAGGTTCCCTGCTCCCCGATGTTGCAGGCCTTCATCTTGTCGGCCCGGTCAAAGATCGTTGAAATACTTTCTTTTTCCGCCTTCTCCAGCATCTGGAGGGTTGCCGGATCCACGCTTCTGGGTGCCTTTTCCTTTTCCGCCATCTCCTTGTTACCTCCTTTTATTCGCTCTACTGTTGTCCCTGTTCAACCCAGTTCATAAAGGACATGCCTCCACAGGGATTTGATCTCATCGGTAACTGCGCCGCCCGTGTACTCCACCACGCTTGATTTCACGATCTGGGCCTTGGTTATGGCCTTGTCGTAACGCACCCTGCCCACCACCTTCATTCCCTGTTTGACCGCATTCTGCTCGATCTCCCGGGCAATCTCGGGGTGCAGGTCCCATTTGTTGATGCAGACCCGTGTGCGGATTCCGAAATGCCGGGTCAGCTCCGCCACACGCTCCATATCGTGTTTTCCGGACAAGGTGGGTTCCGTGACCACCAGGACCAGGTTCGCACCGGTAATCGAGGCGATCACCGGACATCCAATCCCCGGCGAGCCATCCACAATGACAAGATCCAGTTCCCTGGCCTCTGCAATCTGCCTGGCCTGGTTGCGAACCAGGGAAACCAGCTTGCCCGAATTCTCCTCGGCAATGGCGAGCCGTGCATGAACCATGGGCCCGAATCGGGTTTCTGAGACAAACCACTCGCCGTTGATGGCGTCCTCAAAGACAACCGCTTCTTCCGGGCAGTTCCAGACACAAACCCCACAACCCTCGCAGGCAATGGGATCGATGGAAAAGCCTTCGCCCGGCGCCGGCCCGGTCTTGTGCGCAACGGCATCAAAGCGGCACACCTCCCCACAGCGGCCGCAGGCGTTGCATCTTTCCGAAGCGATCCGGGCGACCTTGCCTCCGGAGAAATCCTCTCTGTGCAGGACTTTGGGTTCCAGAACCAGATGAAGGTCGGCTGCATCCACATCGCAATCCGCCAGTACCTTCTTTTTTGCCAGTGCGGCAAAGGATGCCACGAGGCTTGTCTTTCCGGTTCCCCCCTTCCCGCTGACAACAACGATCTCCTTCATGTCTTTCGCCCCACGTCTCCTCCCCCTGTTCTTTCCCTGGCCTTATCCAGAAGGTCTTGAAACAATTCTCCATAGCCGGGCAGGGCCTGGGCTGCGATCTTCCCCCTTGCATAGGCCTCGGCAACCTTGCGGTCGTCCGGGATCTCGGCCAGCAGCTCGATGGACTCCCTGGTGCAATAATCCTTCACATCTTGATTGCCCACATCGGATCGGTTGATCACAACGCCGAACGTCTTGTTCAGCTCACGAAGCATCTCCACGGCAAGGTTCAGATCATGAAGGCCGAACGGGGTAGGCTCGGTTACGAGAAGGACATAATCTGCATCTCGTACAGTCAGGATCACCGGGCAGGAGGTTCCTGGAGGCGCATCGAAGATTTGCAGGGACACCTCCGGTGCCTTTTGCTTTACAGTCCTGATCAACGGAGGGGCCATGGCTTCTCCGATTCGCAGGCGGCCCTGTACAAACCCGATCGTCCCCAGCGCATTGCCGGTTTCCACCACACCGATCTTCCTGATTTCCCGATCGAGGGCGTCCTCGGGGCAGGCGAGCCAGCAACCACCGCAACTGTGACAGAGTTCAGGAAAGGTCAGCACCTGCTTGTTGATGGCCACGATGGCGCTGTACACGCAAACCTCTCCGCACCTGCCACACCCGTTGCAGCGCTCCTCGACCACGGCGGGGACTTCCAGGGAAAAGGGTTCGCTGGTGATGATCTCCGGCCGCAGGAAGAGGTGGCCGTTCGGCTCCTCCACATCGCAGTCCACATAGGCAACCCGCTCACCTGATCGGGCAGCCTGAACCACCAGATTGGTGGCCACCGTGGTCTTTCCGGTACCCCCTTTTCCGCTTGCAACGGCTATTCTCGTCATCGCGAAATTCCTCTAAAGTTGTAAAAGATCAGCAAGGTTTGTGCCGGGAGGGCTGCTGTGTTATGAACCACGATGGGGAATGTTACTAACCATTTGATTTTTCTTATGATTTCTACGAAAATGAGAAAAGGAACCTCCATTGTATGGCTGAGGAATTGCATTCCGTACTCCTTTCCCGGTCCCATACGGGATGCAGAATGCAACCCCTGACATCTTCCGGTTCTCCAACGATTGAAGGATCCCAAGGGGCAAACCTTCTTCGAAGCCCTATAGAAATGGAATAGGCCGGTCTTCTGACTACAGAGGGACCCGAACAAGAATGGCAAAGAAAAGATCATCCCAGGCAAAAGGGAAGAAAGAAGCCGTTGAGAACGCACCTCCTCAGGAGGCTTTTGTTCACACGATCCTGGACAGTGTGGCAGACGGCGTGTTCACCGTGGATCCTGAATTCCGCATCACAAGCTTCAACCGGGCCGCGGAACGCATCCTGGGCATCCCGCGGGACAAGGCCGTTGGACAGGCATGTCGCGAAATCTTTCGTGCGGATATCTGCCGTGAGGACTGCGCACTGCGGCATACCCTTACCACAGGACAGGAAATCATCGATAAGCCCGTGTCCGTGCTGAACAGCCGGGCAAAAAGGGTTCCCATCAGCGTTTCCACCGCTGTTCTCAGGGACCATGAGGGGCGAGTCATGGGTGGGGTGGAAACCTTTCGGGACCTCTCCGCCCTGGAGGAATTGAGAAAGAAGATCAGCAAGAACTATTCCTATGAAGACATCATCAGCAAGAACCACCGGATCCAGGCCATCTTCGACCTTCTCCCCGATATTGCGGAGTCCAACTCCACCATTCTTGTGCAGGGCCCCAGCGGCAGCGGCAAGGAGCTGTTTGCAAGGGCCATCCACAACCTGAGCCCACGCAAAGACGGCCCCTACATCGTGGTGAACTGCGGCGCCCTGCCGGATACGCTGCTGGAGAGCGAACTGTTCGGTTATGTGAAAGGCGCCTTCACCGACGCCAGACAGGACAAGCCCGGCCGCTTTGCCCTGGCGGAGGGCGGGACCCTTTTCCTGGACGAGGTGGGCGACCTGAGCTTCCCCATGCAGGTGAAGCTTCTTCGGGTGCTCCAGGAGAGGGAATACGAACCGCTGGGCGCCACCCGGACCGTCAAGGCGGATGTGCGGATCCTGGCTGCGACCCACTTCGACCTTCTCGATCTGGTGCGCCGGAAGAAATTTCGCGAGGACCTCTACTACCGTCTCAATGTGGTCAAGGTGGTTCTGCCGCCCCTGTGTGAGCGGAGGGAGGATGTCCCCCTGCTCATCGATCATTTCCTGGAGCAATTCAATCACCGTATGGGAAAGCACATTACAGGGGTCTCGGAAGACGTACTCCATTGCCTGATGGAATACACCTATCCCGGAAATGTACGTGAACTGGAAAACATCATCGAACATGCCTGTGTGCTCTGCAGAGGACGCCGCATCGAAGTGGAGCATCTTCCCCCGGAAATGAAGGAGACGATGGAAAGGCCCTTGGAAAGAACCCCGTTACCCCCTTCCCCCCAACCCTTGCTTCAGGCTACAGAGATACAGCTCATTCGTGAAACACTGGAAAGGGTCAAAGGCAACCGGATCCAGGCGGCGAGAGAGCTGGGGCTCCACAAGACAACCCTCTGGAGAAAGATGAAGCGCTACGGCATCGAGTATCCCTGATCCAGGGAACACGAAGAGTGCGCGTTGCAACCATCATGGACCGTTTTAATGCAGAATGCATTCAACGTTTCTTACGGATCTTTTCGGAGAGGCAGGGACCCTCATCCGTTTATCATTGCTTTTCAATACATTCCGTCCGGGGGACCGAGTGGTTCCAGGTGCTGCAGCCTACTCGTTTGAATTCTGGGAAGGATGAGCACACCCGTTTCAGCCGTGGCCCGTCTCGGACTCGCAGCCGCATGAAGCGTCGGCACAGGAGGAGGCCGCTGCGGACTGTGGGTCCTGAAGGTCTGGGCTGCCTGCGGGTGTTTGTGAGGCTTTCGACAGGAAGCTCAATTTCTTCTTCAGAGTTTGAAAAACCGGCTTTACAGAGAGGGTGAGGAGCGTAATCGCACCCAGCCATTGAGCCCACACCGGGACGAGTTCCGCTGCCTGCCCCACCATGGCCTTGCCGGAGAAGCCGAAAGCGGTGTAGATCTGATCCACGGCCAGGCCGAAAAGCACGGCCATGAGAGCAATGGAAGCCAGATAAACGGCCGTGGCTTTCTTCCCGAGGATACCGAAGAGCACGGTCAAGGAGGTCACGTTCGTGGCCGGGCCGGCCAGGAGGAAGACGAGGGCGGCTCCCGGGCTGACCCCCTTCAGGATCAGGGCCGCGGCGATGGGCGTGGAGGCCGTTGCGCAGATGTACAGGGGGATGCCCATGGCCAGCATCAGGAGCATGGAGGTCACCCCGCCACCGAGAAACCGGGCCATGAGCTCGTCCGGAACCAGGGCCGTGATCAGACCGGCCAGGAGCAATCCTACCAGAAACCAGGAAGCGATGTCGGCCCAGACGTCCGTGAAGGCGAACTTCAGTCCTGCCGTGGTTTTTTCAAGGAATGTGTGGTGGCTGGTGTGCTCCTCTGGCGGGCAGTCGAGTCCGCTGCAACAGTTGTCCACCGGACATCTCAGGTCCGCTTCAGCGGGCGAGGTCTCGGGCTCGGGATCCAGCAGGTTTTCAGCCACGCCGGCTGCTGCAGCCGTGGCAAAGGCCGCGGCCGGCCGTGCAAGGGTCATGACCGGATCCAGGAGTGCCCAGGTGATGGCAATGGAGTCCACGCCCGACTCCGGCGTGGAGATCAGGAAGGCGGTGGTGGCCCCCTTGTTGGCCCCCTGCTTCTTCAGGGAGGCTGCCGCCGGCAGGACCCCGCAGGAGCAGAGCGGCAGGGGGATCCCGAGAAAAGCCGCCTTGAAAACCGACCGGAAGCGCCCCTTTCCCAGGTGGGCGGCCACCGAGTGCGGGCTGAGAAAGACCCTGAGAAGCCCGGCGATGAGAAGCCCGAAAAGCACATAAACGGACGAATCCAGAAGAAGGTGCCAGGCCTCTCCCATCACTCTGACGATGAATTCCATAATGTCTGAACCCCTCGGCAATCACGGATATTTCGCAAGCGATGCCTGCAACGGCTCGCTGCGGCGTCTTGTGCAATATGCAGTCTACTTTCGGGTATGTTCGAGACCGAAGTTGAGCAACTCGGCCACATGGTGGTCGTCCAGGGCATAGTAGAGCACCTGGCCCTCCCTGCGCGGCGCAACCAGGTTCTGGTCCCTCATCCTCCGGAGCTGATGAGACACGGCCGACTCGCTCAGGCCCAGGTAGGCGGCCAGGTCACAGACGCACATCTCTCCTCCTGCCAGGGCCTTGATGATCTTCAGACGGGTGGGATCACCCAGAACCTTGAAGGTCAGGGCGAGACGGTTCAGCTCCGACTCGGGGATGGCTTCCTGCTTGGCCCGGTTTACCCGCTCCAGGTGCACCACCCGTGTCAGGCATCGGTCCTCCTGCTGCTGGATATCTGCCTGGTTGACCTTCATGTCCTTGCCCCTCTGTGTATTTGAGTATTTGCTCAAATATACAGATGCAGGACAGGTCCGTCAAGTTGCAGGCAAGGGGAATGGACCGGACTTTTCTAGGAAAAGGTGGGCTTCTTCTTCTGTAAAAAGGCCATGACCGCATTGATGAAGTCCGGCTGGGTCATGAGCCTGCCCTGTTTCCGGCTCTCCATGTCCAGGGCATCGCTGTAGTTCAGGTGCTGGGCTTCGTACAGGCTCTTCTTGATGATCCCCATGGTCTTCACCGGTCCCTTTGCAAGTTTCCCGGCCAGGTCAGTGGTCCGGTCCATGAGGACCTCGGGGGGGTAGACGTGGTTGACCATGCCGAGCCGCAGGGCCTCGTCGGCCAATACCGGGTCCCCTGTGAGGGTAATCTCCATGGCCTTTTTCATGCCCACGATCCTGGGCAGGATATAGGTGGATCCGCCGTCCGGCATCAGGGCGATATTGATGAAGACCTCGATGAAGCGGGCGCGGGTGGAGGCAAGGGTCAAGTCGGAGATGAGGGCCAGGCTGCATCCGAACCCGGCTGCCACACCGTCCACCGCAGCGATCACGGGCATGGGCAGGCCGCAAACCGCACGGATCAACCGGTGATAGGTGGTTGTCACCATATCATCGATGACCGCCTCGGGCG
Organism: uncultured Thermodesulfobacteriota bacterium; assembly: GCA_964609935.1. Lineage (GTDB taxonomy): Bacteria > Desulfobacterota > DSWW01 > DSWW01 > DSWW01 > CAYTRL01. The sequence continues at coordinate 7,341 of CAZSUQ010000078.1, forward strand.
GGTACCCCTCGGTACCTATTTTGTCGAAGTGGTCGGAGGACAGATCGGCCCCGGCACAGAAAGCACCGCCTGCGCCGGTGAGCACCACCACCCGGGTGCCGTCCTCCACACTTTTTTCCGCCTCCTTAGCCATCTGTTCCGCCGCTTCCGGGGGGAGGGCGTTCAACTTCTCGGGGCTGTTCAAGGTGATGGTCTTCACGCTCTCGTCAAGGGTAACCAGGAACTCGCTGCTCTTGCTCATCTTCGCTTCCCTCTTCGAATTCCGGATACGTTCGTTCAGATCGTTCAAATTCCGCCTTCCTTTTATCGCTTTCAGTGCCAGGAATCAACGCGATCAAGACCACCTTTCATTGACAAGAGCGGCGGGATGCGGGCATAGTTGGGTTCTCGATTCCGGGACGGTTGAGATTCTTGCACTCATTGCGTATGGACGCCACCTCACCCGCATCTTGCATGAAGCCCTCCTTTGCCCTCGCCATGAAGTTTCATGCAGGTTGCGGGTCAGCAGCCTGAGCGGTTCCTATGGCCTTCATGCTTTTCGGCGCAGCGCTAGACGCCCTCGATGACCCTGATCGGGTCGATCTCAAGCACGCATATATCCAGGCAGACCGTAGTGGAATGCTTCCCCAGGGGACTCCCCTGGATCCGTACGATGTGATCGCTCCCATGGTCGCTTCCGGTCGGCCCGGCAACGCGGTCATCCTCAAGGGAAAGCTGGACCTGCCGGACTGGCTCGTGTCCCGGCCGTCTGTGGAGTCCGTTTCCCTTCTGGACCCGGAGCGGTATCGGTCCTTTATCGATCGGGACGAGATCTCCGAATGTGTGGAGGCGTGCGCCGGGTTCGTGGAGGATCATATCCTCCCGCATGCACCCTGTATGATCAGCGTGGATCACGGGATGACGGCGGGCCCGCTCAAGGCGCTGGCAAGGCGTTACGATCCCGGCGAGACCACGGTTGTGGTGCTGGACGCCCACCTTGACGCCTTCCCCTTGCACCTGCGCACACCACCCGGGGCAGCAATCGTGCCCTCCGGGCACCATAACTGCGGAAGCTTCCTGCGGGCAATGATGGACGACGGGGTCGTTCTTCCGGAAAATCTCTTTGTCGTGGGCGTGGCCGACGGCCCGGGGTCGGCCACAACCGAGGCGTATCGAAATGCTTACCACTCGTTCCTTGAACGCGGCGTGACCGTGGTTTCAAGGGATGAGGCGGCAAAGGAGACCTTCCCCCGGGAACTTTCCGCAATGCTCCATGAGAGCCGTGGCAGGCGTCTGTATGTGAGCCTGGATGCCGACGTGGGCGCCTGCTCCTGCATGAACGCCGTTCGCTTCCTGGACCGCGTGGGTCTTCACGAAGGGGCCGTCCTCGGCATTGCCCGGGGATTGAAGCGATTGATCGATACCGAACGATTCGAACTGGCAGGGCTCGATGTGGCGGAAGTGGACATCCACCTTGCGGGCATCGAAGATGACCAGGGGATGCCTGACAGGACGTGTCGGATTTGCGCGGACTTCATAACCACACTCACGAGGGACAAGGCATGATCACGCGACGGTTCAATCCAGACAAGGCAATGCAGAAGCGCATCCTCAGGTCTCTTGTGAGGATCGTGGGCCCGGAACGGGCCACGGACAATCCTGCGGTGCTCTACTCCTATTCCGGCAGCGCCATGCTCTTCCCCAAGGCCATGCCCCACTTCGTGGTGAGGCCGAAGTCCACGGAGGAGGTGCAGCGCGTCCTGGCCGTGGCCAGGAGGAACCTGGTGCCGGTCACCCCCGTGGCCAGCGGCTCCCAGGAGCCCACCATCTACCCCTGGTTCGGCGGTATCGTGCTGGACACCATGGCCATGGACCGGATCCACGAGATCGACGCGGAGCGAGGCTATGCGGTGATCGAGCCCGGCGTGACCATCGGCGCCCTTGCAAGGGAACTGGGACGAAAAGGGCTGCGGTGTACGGTGGGTTCCTTCCCTCCCGGGATCAGTGCCCTGGGCAACTACCTCATGACCGCCGTGAACTCCCACCGCACCCAGGGTCCCCAGGACGACATCATGGGCCTGGAAGCGGTTCTTGCGGACGGCACCCTTGTCCGAACGGGTTCCAGGGCCTTCAGCCACACCTATCCGTCCACGGGCTGGCACCTGGCATCCAACAGCTTCCCGAACCTGAAGAACCTCTTCATCGACGCGGGCGGCACCCTGGGCGTTGTCACGCTGGGGGCGGTGCGCGCCTACAGCGTGGGCGAGGCACGCACCCTTCCCATCAGCGCCTTTGACGATTACCCCACCGCGCTGGAGTACATGACCCGGCTCGGGAGGGGAAACCTGGTTCAGCACATCTGCGCCTGGCACTGGATCCTCTACACCATCATCGACCACCTGGGCCAGTACGGCCGCGGGGCACCGGCAGACGTGCTCCTCAGGGATCCCTGGGAAAAGCCCGAGGACCGGCCTTACATCGTTGTGGTCCCTTCCATTGCCGGGTTCGAGGAACCGGTGAAGGCGGCGGAGAAGACCGCCGAGCGGATCACCAGGGAACTGGGAGGCCGCATCTGGACCGAGGAGTGCCGGGAGACGTGGCCGGGCGCCTGGAAGTTCTTTGCAGACCACTACCGGGACCACCAGCCCACGGACCAGTTCATGGGGGGGTACGGCGAAGGGTTCCCGGCCATGCCCATCGTGATTGCAGACCCAAAGCGCATCGCGGGCCTCGAGGCGTGGGGATTGAAGTTCCTGAGGAAGTCGCCGCTCAAGCTCGGCCTGACCTATTACAGCCACGCAATCGACCAGAGCCGCGCCTTCTTCCTTCGCATGACCCCCTTCATCGCGCCCGAGTCCACACCCAAAGAGGTGGAGCAGGCTTCCCGCGTGCGGCACAGGTATCTTGAAGAGGCTTACAAGCGGTACGGTGCCGTTCCGGTTCGCCACGATTTCGGCCTCAAGCCCGGTGAGACCCTGTCAAAGACAGGCGGCCACGGCAAGGCCCTCCGATCCATCAAGTGGGCCCTCGATCCTGAAAACATCATGAATCCCGGCATGAGCCTGTCCATCTACGGCAGACCGCCTGCCGGCGGCCGGGCAAAGAAGTCCGGCAACAAATAGACCGTTTTCGAGCACAGGAGATACCGAGTTGCGGCCCCAATTGAGATCGTTGGTGGGGTGGTTTTCTAGCGGCAATCTATCTCAGGAGCTTCCAATTGTTCGGTGCGGTTCAGGGTTCCATCGGAGATTTGTTTGAGGCGACTGTGCAGGGAGAGAGAGGGGGAGGAGGCCAAACAAATCGGAGAGGGAACCCTGAACCGCACCGTAAAACTCGAACCCCGGCGGGGAGAAAAGGCCATCGTTCATTTCTTTTCCAGCCCGCCCAAAAAGGAGTAGTACCTTATGCCCCTAGATCGTGACGCCGACTACGTTGGTTACCTCTACACGTGCAACCGCTGCAGGAGCTGTGCCGTTGACCGGTCACCGGAGATGAGGCCCCTTTGTCCCTCCTATTCCCGGTTCGGGTACTTCACCTACTCCGGCGGCGGGAGGGGCTATGTGGCCCAGGGGATCCTGGAAGGGAAGGTCAAGCCCTCGCCCGAGGCGGCCGAGGTGGCCATGAACTGCATGCTCTGCGGGGCCTGCGGCAGCATGTGTCCGCCCGGATTCGACACCCACTCCTTTATCCGTGACCTGCGCGATCATCTGGCGGGAAAGGGGTTCACGGTGAACCAGCGGCACAAAGAGCTGCTCGATCGGGCACAAAGCGGGTGGATGTGGGGCAAGCCGTCCCGGCAAGCAAAACTCCCACGCTATACCGGGAGCGAAGAGCTGCTCGTGTTCGTGGGGTGCAGGGAGCGGGCAAGAGGGGAAATCCTCCCGGCCGTGAAGGACATCCTGAAGGCGGCCGGTGTCACCTGGGGCGTGCTGGAAGAGGAGCCGTGCTGCGGCGCTCCCATGAACGACCTGGGGGACCGGGAGGCTTTTGCAGGGCTGGCGGAGAGGAACATGGAGCGGTTGAACGGCTTGAACGCGGAACGGATCCTGGCCCTGTGCCCTCACTGCGCGGCCACACTGACCAACGACTACTTCGACGTGGGGGACCTGGATGTGGATGTGGTTTCCCTTCCCCGCTACCTGGAGGAGATCCTGGGGCAGGGCCGCCTGAAGCTGTCTGCGGCACGGCCGCTCAAGGTGGCGCTGCACGACGCCTGCAAGCTCACACGATTCCTTGAGGAGGAGGAAGAGCCCCGCACGGTGCTCGACTCCATCAAGGGGGTGAGCCGGGTGGAGATGGAACGAAGGGGCCGGGGCACCTACTGCTGCGGTTCAGGAGCCTGGTCCGACGAGATCGTGCCCGATCTCGCCCGGACCACCTCAAAGGAGAGGATGGCCGAGGCACGCGACACCGGGGCCGACTGCCTGGTGACCTGCTGTTCCTACTGCACGGATATACTCAAGAAGGCCTCCCGGGGAAAACCGGGTGTTGTCCATATCGCAGAGCTCGTGGCGCAGAGGGTGAAGGCCCCGGCAGCGAAGGGGAAGAAGACGGGCCGAACCGGGAAGGGGCGTTCGGCTGCCGCTTGAACGGGAATCGAAAAGGAAAGGGGGGATTTCATGGTGGAGAAGACGGCAAAGAAGATCGAGAAATTTTACAGCGAGAGCGAGCTGGCCCAACATGTTGCCAAACCCCTGAAGGAAGGGGCCGTGGCAGAGGTCCAGTTCGAGGACGATCCGGACTCCT
>CAZSUQ010000079.1:0-11978 GCA_964609935.1 uncultured Thermodesulfobacteriota bacterium
CCGAGGACCTGATCGCCCATGCGGACAGCCTGATGTACAGGGAAAAGAGGCGTAAGAACAACAAGGGAGTCAACAAGAGCCGCTAGGCTCCTATCGCATGAACCCATCTCCCGGCTTGGGCACCTGCTCCTTGCGAAACCGCCCGGTACCGTCTTTCCTTTCCCGAATCACGCTGCCGTGGAGGCAGCCCACCATAGAAACAGAGAAGCCCGCCCTTTGGAGCACGGCACCGATAGACAGGAGCCCAAGGGGTTCACACCAGTCATTGTGTGCAGCAAAGTCGTAGATCCATGGGTTGACGAGAAGGACCCCGGCTTTCCGTTACATGCATCCCCTTTCCGGAAGAGAACAAGCCCTCCACGAATCCATCATAACGAAAACCCATTCTCTCGTACCCCCAGGGCATCGTGATGGGTGATTTCTTTGACATGATGGAATGCCTGGATTACCTTTAAGATGACGGACTGTGGCGGGAATCCCATGGAAAAGGAGGGCATCGTTCCATTGGCTGCGTTTTCAGAATTGAGCAGTTTCCTGTTGATTTTCGTCGTTATTCTTTGGATAGGGGCCGGGTTTTTCCTCGACCGGATCCTGCTCAAGAAAAGGAAACAAGGGAGGACAGAGGAACCGGAACATCTTGTCCAGCTTGGTGAGAGCTTGCTCAAGGTCAAGGATTTCAGAAAGGACCCCAAGATTCGTGCATTGATCGATAAAGGGATTCAACAGGGAAGGAAAAAATCTCAAAAGGATGAGTAGCCCGCATATTGCGTCTTTCCACCGCTCTCCCATCGCAGGTTCTTGCAATGTGCAAGCATCCTGCCCTGAAACGCAACCAGGCGTTTCGAACAAAGGAAATTCTACCAATTCACTAGCAATTGACCTCCAGGGATCTGGTTTTCTACAATCATTTTTAATGACCAGAGGTCTAATAGCGTATGGGAAAAGAACAATCCAGGGTTGCCTGGATCAAGGGGATACCGGCGCGGAAGGAGGCAGGCGGGTTCACGCCTGAACAACTCCAGGTCATGCTGGAAGCAGGGCTTGCCCTGCTCACCGGCAAGACGAACCCTGATTCCGGCTGGGCCAGGTATTACGACATCAAGGATATTGTGGGCATCAAGGTGAACTGCCTGGGTGGGAGAAGCATGTGTACGAATCCCTCCCTAGCGGTTGCCGCGACTCGAAGCCTTGGATCCATGGGGATCCCCCCGCATCAGGTCATTGTCTGGGACCGGTCCAGTGCGGAGCTCAGCCGTTGCGGTTTTCATTTGAACAGGAAGCGTAACGGGGCCTATCGTTGTGTTGGAACAAACGAAAGGGGTGTGGGATACGAAAACGATCTCACGGTTCTCGGTTCCATAGGCAGTCGTTACAGCACCCTGATCACCCGGCACTGCACCGCCATGATCAACATGCCTGTGCTGAAGGACCACAGTCTCTGCGGGACAACGGCTGCTCTCAAGAACACCTTTGGCGCCCTTCACAACCCCAACAAGTACCATGAGGACCGGTGCGATCCTTTCATTGCGGATGCAAACGCCGTGTCGTTCGTGCGCGAAAAGAACAGGCTGGTCATCTGTGACGCGCTCCGCGTCCAGTACAAGGGTGGCCCTTCCTTTCATCCGCAATGGGTAAAGCCTTTGGGGTCCATCCTCCTGGCTGAAGATCCTGTGGCCATGGACAGTGTCTGCACATCGATCCTGAACCGGATACGCAAGAAGGCAGGATTGGAGCCCGTTGAGAAGAACGGCCGCATACCCTCCTATTTGATGACAGCCGCTGACGCTGAGCATAAACTGGGCAGATACAAGATCGAGGAGATCGAACTGCTGGAAAGAACCCTGACCTTGTAACCCAATCCATGGGTGCATCATCAAGGATTTTCCAGGGTGAAGGAGAAATAAGGGAACCATGGATCGAAGGGATTTCCTCAAAACCGCTGCAGGAGGCGCCTGCATATGCACGCTTGCCGACCTGCCTCTCCCTTGCCCGAGGCCCTTTTCCAGGGAAGCTTCCCTGTTAGGCCCTGCCCCGGCCATGGCTCTTGAACACGATCACTTCCACGAAGCGTCCTATTACAACAAGCTCGATCACAAAGAAATCGTGTGCGTGCTCTGCCCCCGTGAATGTGTTGTGGGGAACAAGGAACGGGGCTACTGCGGTGTTCGTGAGAACCAGGAGGGCACCTATTACACCCTGGTCTACAATCGCCCCTGCACAAAGCACACCGATCCCATCGAGAAGAAGCCGTTCTACCACTTTTACCCTCGGGCACAGGCCTTTTCCCTCGCCACGGCGGGATGCAACATGAACTGCAAGTACTGCCAGAACTGGGAGATCTCGCAGGTCAGGCCCGAACAGGTCCGTTCTCTCCACATCACGCCAAAATCCTGTGTTGACCTCGCCCGCAAAGAGTGTTCCGACCGCTCCGGGAAAGGAAAGGATCCGGCCATCATCGCCTATACCTACAGCGAGCCTGTCATTTTCTATGAATACATGTATGACATCGCCGTTGAGGCAAGGAAGAAGGGAGTGAAGAACGTGATGGTCTCTGCCGGCTTTGTGGAGCAGAAGCCGCTTCAGGACCTGCTGCCATTCATAGATGCCGTCAAGATCGACCTGAAGGCCTTTTCGGACGACTTCTACCGGAAGATCTGCAGGGGGAGACTGTCGCCTGTGCTCGAGGCCCTGAAGACCATTCGAGGGAAAGGCGTTTGGCTGGAAATCGTTTATCTCGTCCTGCCTACCCTCAACGACACGCAGAAAGAGATTCGTGCACTCTGCCGGTGGATCCTCCGGGAACTCGGTCCGGATGTCCCGATTCACTTTTCCAGGTTTCACCCCACCTACCTGATGAAAAACCTCCCTCCCACCCCTGTGCGAACCCTTGAGACTCTCCACAAAACCGCACTTCAGGAGGGGCTTCGATACGTCTACATAGGGAATGTGCCCGGACACGCAGCCGGGAACACCTATTGCCCGGAATGCAGGAAGCGCGTCATTCATCGCACAGGGTACAACATCCGCATCGAGGCCATGGACGCAGGGAAGTGTGCTCACTGCACCCATCCTATTCCGGGCCGCTGGCCTTTGTGACCCATGACTTTCTCAATTTTTTCCTTGACATGCTCACAGGAAAATTGTAACTTGTTTTAACTGGGCGCCTGGTTAATTCAAGAGGGTCTCATGAGTGCTCGAGAAAAGATTCTGAAAGCAGCCGACGACCTGTTCGGCAGCACAGGCTTCGATGCCACCACCACGCGAGAGATCGCAATGAAATCCGGTGTCAACAAGGCGTTGATCCATTACCACTTCAAGAGTAAAGACTCGCTCCTGGAACACCTGCTAGACCTTTATTTCGAACGCTTGTCCGGCACTCTGGGCAAAGCGCTTCAGGGGCCGGGCACCCTTCGCGAGCGCATGATGCTCATGGTGGATGCCTATGTGGACTTCCTGTGCAAGAACAAGAACTTTCATCGCATCATCCAGAGGGAGGCATCCGGCGGCAAGCACATGGACCGGGTTCGCAACCGCATGCTTCCCCTGTTCGACCTCTGCATGGAGCTGATCAAACAGGGGTACCCCATGACCCGCTCGGGAGAACTGGCAGCGGCACAACTGCTCATCAGCTTTTACGGGATGATCATCAGCTACTTTACCTACAGCCGTGTCCTGGAACCTCTCCTCAAGGCGGATCCCCTTTCAAAGAAAAATGTACGACTCAGGAAACAGCATCTCCGTCGCATGGTTGAAATCACCTTTGATGTCATCGAGAACCAGGATTCACCGTAAAAGACATGTCTGACAAAGAGTTCACAGAAGTCGTAAAGGAGATGTTTTGATCGCCCTTGTCACAGGACCGGACGGGCTCCTCGGGAGCCACCTTGTGAGGAGCCTCCTGGACCGGTCCTGGTCCGTGCGGGTTCTCACCCAGCCCGGAAGCTCCTCCCCCACCCTTGGAGACCTTCCTGTGGACAGGGTGGAAGGCGACCTGCTGGACGAAGGCACATCGCTGGAGAACGCAGTCAAAGGCTGTGACCATGTTTTTCACTGTGCCGCCATCACGGATCTGCGCGCCGATCCGGAACTCACCTGGCGGGTGAACCTCGATGGCACCCGCAGGATCCTGGATGCATGTGCCAGCCAGAAGGTCCGGCGTCTGGTCCATACGGGATCGGCCAGTTCCTTTCAGTTCGGATCCATGGAGTCCCCTGGCGATGAAACCGCCCCTTTCCCCCAGGCCCACCGGGGCATTGCCTATATGGAGTCAAAGTACCAGGCAATGAAGGAGGTGCAGGCCCGTGTCAAGGACGGTACTCTCGATGCGGTTATCGTGGCACCAACATTTCTGCTCGGGTCTTATGACTGGCGGCCAAGTTCCGGGGAGTTGATCCGGCAGTTCATTCGCCGTGGATTGCGATTCACATCCCCGGGCGGAAGGAACTTTGCCCATGCCGCAGACGTGGCCATGGCCCTTGTTTCTGCCTGTGAGAAAGGTGAGAGCGGGGAGTGTTACCTCGCCGGGGGTGAGAATCTGAGTTATCTCCAGTTCTTTTCCAGGGTGGCCTCCATTGCGGGGAGCGTGGAACCTCCCCGCCTGGTATTGCCGGCCCCCATTATTCGAGCCGCAGGCTTCGCAGGTTCGGTTTATTCCGGGATCTTCCGAAGGCCTGCTCTCCTGGACAACCAGATGTCGAGGCTTTCGCTTTACGGCACCTATTACAGCTCTGCAAAGGCTGTCAGGGTGCTGGGCATGCCTCAGACAAGCATTGATGGAGCCATCGAGGCCTCGATTCAAAGTCTCAGAGAATACGGACACATCCCGTGAGGAAAACATGGATGCATTTCAAGACAAGGTTGCATTGATCAGCGGGGCAAGCCGTGGTGTGGGCTTTGCAACGGCTTCCGAACTTGTGAAAAAGGGTGCCAAGGTCGTCATCACGGCAAGGGGCAAGACGCGACTCGAGAGCTCCGTGGAAAAATTGGCGGGGATGGGCGGCCAGGTGGCATCCGTCACCGGGGACGTGGGTAAGTGGGAAGATGCACGGGCCATGGTGGACAAGGCGTTGGAGCGGTTCGGTCGCCTGGACATGCTGATCAACAATGCCGGGATATCCATGCGCGGGAGGTTTGATGAGCTCTCTCCTGAGGTCTGCACAGAAACGATCACAACGAACCTGTTGGGGAGCGTTTACCTCACACGTGCCGCCATGCCGCACATCCTCGAGACAAAGGGGCACGTTGTGTTCATCTCCAGCATCGCCGGCATCTTCGGGTTGCCGGGAGCCTCCACCTACTGTGCGAGCAAGGGGGCCTTGACCGGCTTTTCCGAGTCCCTTCGCCTGGAGCTCATGCCGCAGGGCGTCCATGTCGGCGTGGTGTATCTCGGGTTCACGGAACACGACCCGGAAAAGCGCATCCTGGCCGCAGACGGCTCCAAGGTTCTGCCGGACCGTCCCGCTTATCACACGCAGGCCTTTGCCGCAGGCCGAATCGTTCGGATGATGGAACGGAGAAAACGACGCCTGATCATGACATCGTCAGGAAACCTGGGCTGGCTCTTCTACCGGCTTTTTCCGGGCCTTCTCGAAAGGCTCATCCTCTGGGCACAGTCCAGCCAGTGGGGTATTTTCAAGCGCTTCTCGTGAACAAGGAGAAAAAGATGGGATTCGTCAAGACCAAAGAGGAACTTGATCGATACTACGGCATCGGAGTGAGAAAGTTCTTTGACGCAAGGATGATGGGCGTCATGTTCCAGACAAGGCCCGAGGTGACTGCCTCCCTGCTCCCTCCCCCCCTGGAGCAGGCCGACCTTCCGGGAGGGCTGATCTTTATCGCCGAGTATCCGAAAACGAACCTCGGATCCGGATACCGGGAAGCCGCGCTCTTCATCCGGTGCAAATACCAGGGAGAAGCGGGCAGCATCTGTCTCTCTATGCCCATCACCAACGAGGGGAGGATGCACAACGGCAGGGACGTGTTCGGGTTTCCCAAAAAGATGGCCGACATTCATTTGTCCCGTGAAGGAAACCGGGTGCACGGATGGGTTGAGCGCCAAGGCAAGCGTTTCGTTGAGGTCCGGGTGGACCTGACCGACACACTGCCTGACCTCCCTCCCATGGGCCCCACTTTTCTGTTCAAGGCCATGCCGCGCATCGACCTGACCCCCGGTTTTGACGGGCCGGTCTTCCTGGCGAAACACGTCACCGAGATCGATCTCAAATCCCTGGAGATCGGCACTGCGGATCTGAGCCTCCGGGAATCCGAGTTCGATCCCTGGGCTGAAATCGATGGGCTTGAAGTCATGGCGGCATTTTACCTGGTCAGCGACAACACCATGCAACCCGGGAAGATCCTGACCGAGGTGGACCCGGACGCCTATCTGCCTCATTACTACAAGATGACCGACTTTCACGCAGGGCCCTGACCTTGAAGTCCGCATACGAATTCGTGAAGGCCCCGGCCGCGAGGCTTCGGCATCATCGTCATCCCTGAGCGAGGGACGATCAAACGACGAAAGGAAAAGCCATGGTGGATTTTGCTCAGAGCGAGTTACAGAGACGGATCGTGGAGACCGCTCATGATTTTGGAAGAGAGGTTCTTCAGCCCGCCGAAATCGAACTGGACAGGATCCAGGATCCAGACGATGTGTTCCGTGGCGATCTCTTCTGGAACACCCTCTCCCAGGCCTTTCAGCTCGGCTTTCACAAGATGGGGCTGGGCGAAGAGTTCGGCGGTCTCGGACTGGACCCGAACACAACCGGGATGGTCTGGGAGGAACTGGCTCGCTACGGTCCCGGGTTTGCTGCATCCCTTCTGCCCGGCGCCGTGGTCCAGCAGCTGATCGCTTTCCTTGCGCCGCACAACAAGGAGCTCGTGGATCGTTATGTGATCCCTTACACCGAGGACACCACAGGCAGGAAGATCAGTGCCTGGGGCAGCAGTGAACCGGACGTGGGATCGGACGGAACCAATTATTACGACCCTTCCGTGCGTCACAGGACAACAGCGGAAAAGCAAGGGGACCGGTATGTCATCAACGGGACCAAATCCAATTTCATCTCCAACGGCGGTATCGCTGACGTGTTCGTCGTCTTTGCCTGCGTGGATTCCTCCCAGGGGCTCAGGGGATCAGGGGCGTTTGTCGTTCCCGGTGATGCCCCCGGGGTGACCAAAGGAGGAGCCCTCGACAGGATCGGCCTGCGTTCGCTGAACCAGGCACCGGTTTTCTTCGAGGATGTGGAGATACCGGAAAGCTACATGATCTTCCCGCCCGGGGATGAATACCCCACACTCCACAACGCCATCCACACCGTGGGAAACCTGGGTGTGGGCTACCTCTCCGTAGGCCTCATGCGGGCCGCCTACGAGGATGCACTGGAATACGCAAAAACCCGTGTTCAGTGGGGGAGGCCCATCTTTGAGCATCAACTGGTGACCAAGAAATTCGTGGATATGTTTGCTGCCATCGAATCGGCCCGCGCCCTTCTCTGGAAGGCGAGCTGGCACTGCAAGGAGCAGTTTCCCGGTGACCTGAAGACGAGCCTTTCAGCAAAGATCTATGCCACCACCCAGGCGGTCCATCACACGGCAGAAATGATCCAGGTGCTGGCAGGATACGGTATCTCCAAGGAATATACCCTTGAGAAGTATGCCAGGGATGCCGCCCTGCTTCCCATCATGGACGGTACGAACGAGACCCTTCTCATAAAGGTGGCCGCGCATCTGTAACCTGACCCCGTTCAACACATCCAAACCCGGGTCCTTGACGGACAGGGTCATCCACGTATTGCAATGGAGGCCCCGGCAAAGACCAGGATCGTGAATACCAGGATCCGAAAGGTCCTCTCCGCCAGTTTCGCGTGAAGCCATTCTCCCAGCGCGACGCCTGCTGCCATGAATGGGAGCGTAAGGCCGCTGGCCTTGACGGTCTCGGATTGAATCCCGCCCGTGTACAGGTGGCTCATGAACAACAGAAGATTCAAGATGAGGAACAAGGCGGAAAGGGTGCTGCGGAACTCCCCTTTCGCTTCGATATTCCGCGCGGACCAGTATGCCACCAGCGGCCCGCCTGAAACCCATATCCCCTGAACGACCCCGCCGCCGAACAGCCACAGCCAGGACCCTCTTCCTTTTCCGGATTGTGAGCGGGGTTCCCGGTCCTTTCCCAGAAGACGGGAAAGCTCAAACAGGGAGACACTCAGGACAAAAACACCGAATCCCTGCTTGAGACGTCCCGTATCCACCGTGTTGAAGACGATCAGGCCCAGAATCAGACCGATGATCACGGATGGAAGAATCCGGTTGAAGAGGATGCGTCGATTGATGGTCTCGTGATGGCGGAGAACCAGATACGAACAGACGACAACGTTCAAGGGGATGACAACCGGTATGAGAAATCCAATGGGATAGAAATGCACGGCAAGGGTCAACGCGATGATGGCGCTTCCGAATCCTGTTGTGGATCCGATTAGGTAAGCAAAAAGGATGATCCATGCCAACAGAAATGCGTGAACGTCCATGGGGTCCCGGCAGGGTGAGGGGATTCGCCTGGATGTTGCAATGAAACCCGGCAATCGAGCACTTACATATATCCTTTTACACCGGGATGAAGCAATAGCATGAAACAGTGAGGCGCGGTACTGGGCAGGACCCGAGCAGCACAGGGTGCCGGAGACGCGATCATGGGATCTTGTCCCGGTTCGGTTTCAGGAACGACGTATCCGAACCGACACCCTTTCGTTCCTCATGTCACGACTTGAGGCTGACCTGAAATGTTGGAGGCATTCTCAGATGGCGTGTACGTTCTACAAGATGACAATCAAGAGGCCGGACCACAGGAAGAAGTTCAGGAAGATCACGCCGATAAGAGGCCAGTTCATCTTCGAGACTTTCACTCTTCTTTGCCCTCTTCTATGGCTCCCCTTTTGATCCCGGGTTTATAAGGAATGGGTCGCTCATCCGGGATACAGGTGATTAAACTGTCTTTATTGTCATTGTTATTTTTAAGTCGATATTTTCCTTCACTTTCAATCCAATGTCAAGGTCTTTATGAAAAATAAGCCTTTATTATACGTTATTTCAAATCGATATAAACTCTGGACACTTGCCAGATGATCTGGCCTCATTCTGTGACATTTGTGGTGCATGCCCAGGGGAATGCCCTGGAATCCTTTATCATGATTCCTTGTTGTCTGCCCGGAGGCATAACGAAAAGAGGGATAGGAGGCTTCAGGGTCCGGAGAAAGAGGTCATTGGAGGAGGGACAGAATGGCTTCACTGAAGAGATCGGCCATCAGGACATCGCCGGAATGGTTTGGATGGATGCAGTCCTCTTCATTGAAATACAGAGTCTCCCATCCCTGGGTAGAAACAATGGCTTCATGAATGTCCACCAGGGGGATCCCCTCACTGAGGGCATAGTCCCTGAGCCAATCATTCCAGTCCTGGATCGTGGGGGAAAACTCGTCTCCGCAGGAGCCCACAAGGGGCACAACCGTGGCCAGCACCAACTGGACGCCCACGGGTACCGTATTCACCATATCCATCAAGGCGCCCTGCATCTCCGGGATCCCGATTCCACTCTGGTCGAGAACGTCGTTGGTGCCTTCCATGAGGATGATGAAATCCAGGTCCTGATGATAACCATGATGCTGGAGGGCCTCTTCAAAGCGGGTCGGCGCATGGGCAATATGCTCTGCAGGCTTTCCCTGGTTGATGACCGAAGCTGGCGAGGTACCTTCCCAGATCAACGATTGAAGAATCTCAGGGTACCGTCGGTAGGTGTTGGAATCCCCGAAACAAAGGAATCGAAGGGCCACCGGATTGCTCACGATTTCCACTTCTTTCAAATTGCTGGAGAAGGGTCCGGTCTCCACCCTGACCCATACCGAACCGCTCACACCCTCCGGCACCTTGACGAAGACATCTGTTCCAGACCAGCTCAGCACATCCTCTGAAGCTACGGGAACCGAACCGAAATAGACGACGCCGCTGGTTCCCAGAGTACTGTCATCAGGGTCACGAAGATCCACCACGTCTCCCACGTTGACCGTGGTGGGCGTGATCCGATCCACCTGTGGGCATCCCATGGTCAACAGCAGAACGAGGAGGAACAGACGTGATTGATGTACCTTCATGCCCCTTCCATTGATGGTTCCAGGCCAGGAATCCCCGCCCTGTGGATCAGGCTCCTGATTCACCCTTAACCAGGCCCTCCCTGCGGGAAGAGATCCGTGTTGACGAGGTTCGGGACCCGTCTTCCCTCCAGGCCTTCCAGGATGTTCTCCACAGCGGTCATGACCATCTTCAGACGGGTCTCTTCGGTTGCACTGCCGATGTGTGGGAGAAGGATCACGTTGTCCAGTTCCGAAAGCCAATCAGCCAGGTCCGGCTCGTTTTCATACACATCGAGCCCGGCTCCTGCAATCCTCCCGTCCCTGAGGGCCTTCACCAGGGCCTGTTCATTCATCACCTTGCCCCTTGCCGTGTTGATCAGGAAGGCCGTGGGTTTCATCATGGCCAATTCTTCCGGCCCGATGAGGTGGTCCGTGGAATCATTGAGCGGAACATGGATCGAAAGGAAATCCGATTCCTTCAAAAGGGTTTCCAGGGGAACCCGTCGGGGCTGTTCACCCCTTTCCGTCTCGGCGGGAAACCGCTCCTGGATCTGGCGTTGCCTGTCGGACCGGGATGTGTACAGCACATGCATCCCGAATCCGTATGCCCTGCGTGCAACAGCCTGACCGATCCTCCCCATCCCGAGAATCCCCAGGGTGGCGCCGGAAAGATCCCTACCAAGGAAATCCATCAATCCCCACGACTTGAATGCACCCTGCCTCACATGCCTGTCGCAGGTCACGATCTTTCTGGAAACCACGAGGATCAGGGCCCAGGCAAGGTCTGCGGTTGCCTCTGTGAGCACACCGGGCGTATTGGAGACCTGGATGTCTCTCTGTGTGGCAGCCTCGAGGTCAATGTTGTCATAGCCCACGGCGCAATTTCCGATCACCCGGAGGGACCCGCCGGCCGCATCCATAAAGCCGGCATCCACGCGGTCTGTAACAAGGCTCAGCAGCGCCTTCTTTCCATAGACGCTGTCCCTTAGACGAGCGGGATCCCCCTCCTGTCCATCTTTGAGGATGGTCACGTCCGCACACGCCTGGAGCCGCTCCACCGCCTCCTGAAAGATGGGATGGGTAACGAGCACGGCCGGTCTATCCGTTGACCCCATCACTTCCCCTTTCGTATAGGTCCTTCTATGATTCCTTCCATCCCCTCTGTCGAACGACTTCGTAGAAAAGAACGCCAGAGGCAACGGACACGTTCAGAGAGGCGATGGGTCCAGGCATGGGCAGGGAAACGATCTCGTCACAGACCTTTCTCAGCCCGGGACGAAGCCCCTTCCCTTCCCCACCGAGAACCAGGCAAAGGTCCTGTGTGAGATCCACGTCATAGATCCGCCTCTCCCCTTCCGCATCTGCTCCCAGAATGAGAATCCCTTGCTCGGCCAGAACCCTCAGTGCCTGGGACGCATTCCCGACATGAACAAGAGGCACCCACTCTCCTGCGCCTGCAGAGGCCTTTATGACCGACGGTGTGATCGGGCAGACGCCGTGCTCGGGAAGGAGCAGGCCTTCAACCCCGGCGGCATAGGCTGTTCGCATGATGGCGCCCAGGTTGCCGGGATCCTGAATACCGTCAAGCAGGGCCAGGAATCGTCGTCCCTCCTTGGATCCTGCCTCCAGGAATCCGTCCAGGTCCACCTTGACAACCTGGGAAACAAGAGCGAGCAGCCCCTGGTGTTTGGGTGTTCCCGCTTTCTTCTCCAGGGTCGACCGGTCAACTTGCGAAACAGGAATCCTCTTCTTCTTCGCCAGGGCCAGCACCTTCCTGCACTCCGGGCCGGACCTGCCGTAGGCCATCCAGATCTTTTCGAATCGCCTGTTGCCGCTGTGGAGAGCCTCGAGGACCGGTTG
>CAZSUQ010000080.1:0-11874 GCA_964609935.1 uncultured Thermodesulfobacteriota bacterium
TTTCGGTGGCTCCGTACGTGTCCATGTAAACCGAGGCCTCCACCGCAAGGCCGGAGATGGCTCCTGCAAAAACGAGCCGGTCCCAGATCGGGTCAAAGGCCGTTGTGATGGCAGCCGTGGTGTCCGACTCGGAGTTCTTTTCCCATCCGATGACGAGCAGCTTGTCGAACATCCCGGAAGCGACCATGTGATAGCCGGCGATGGCCAGCGTGCTCCCCGTGGTCCCGCCGGTTGTCAGCTTCAGCGTGGGCTTTCCCGTCCCGCCGGACCCGTCGATGCTCCAGCAGTCCACATAGTTGATCCCTTCAAAGTGATCCATGTTTCCGATGATGACGCCGTCGATGTCCTTCATCTTGAGATCGGTATCTTCCAGAGCCCTCTGGACGGCTTCGTAGATGAGCTCCACACCGTTCACATCCAGCCTTCTCGTGGCATGGTTCGTCTGTCCCGCTCCAACAATGGCCACCCGGTTCGCCATGGTTCACCTCTCGGGGCATGGTCACCGCGAATCCCGCTCGCGGCTTGCATGCTTGTGAAGAACGTTCGTCCCTTATCGCCTATGCTTTATCAAAAGGTCTCGTCCCTTGATCACACGTTCCGGTCTGCTTCGGCGCGCCTTCCAGCCGGAGAAGCGCCACGGCCGGCTCTGCACGCTAACCGCTTTCATCCGTCCCGAGCACCCAGACACAATGAGACTGGCCGCAGGGGCCGTTGATCCCGTGGGCCAGCGCGGTTTTCACGTTCGGGACCTGTCTCTCTTCCGCTTCGCCCCGGAGCTGAAGGAATGCCTCGGCCATGCGAACGAGCCCGGCAACGATCACGGTGTGCGCGGACAACACGCCGCCGCTGGGATTCACGGGCGTATCGCCGTCCGGCCTGGTGGCCCCGGACTCCACGAGTCTTCCTCCCTCTCCTCGATCGCAAAGGCCGAGGCCCTCGGTCCAGAGGAGTTCCTGGTAGGTGAAGGCGTCGTAGAGTTCCACCAGATCGATCTGTTGCCTGGGGTTGTGTATGTCGGCCATGCGGTAGGCACGTTGCGCCGCCTGGACCAGGGCGTCGCAATCCGCCAGGTCGCGGTCTCCGAGATGGTAGGCATCCGAGGAGTATCCCACGCCTCGAACCCACACGGGACGGGGGGTGATCTTCTTTGCCGCCTCATCCCGAGCCAGAATCAGGGCGCATGCCCCGTCCGAGATGGGGGAGGCATCCAGCAGCTTGATGGGATCGGCGAGCATGCGGGAAGCCATCACCTCGTCCACGGTGACACGCAGGGGCAACTGCGCATGGGGGTTGTTGCAGGCATTGCCGTGATTCTTCACAGAGACCAGGGCGCACTGTTCCTCGGTGATCCCATACTTGTCCATGTAGCGTCTGGCCTGGAGGGCCGAAGAGGTAATGGCGTCCAGCCCGAGGGTCCGGAGATAGAAGGGGTCGAACATCGCGTTGGTGATGTGGGCCGAATCACTTTCCGACCCCTTGCTGTGCGCCACAACAAGGGTTGTGTCGTACGATCCGGACAGGATCCGCGTCATCCCGTAAAAGGCCCCAAAGGTGCCGTCTCCTTCCACGGTGGAGATGTTCTTGTCGTGGGATCCGCAGGCGTCGTTCACGGCCATGCTGGAGATGGTCCGCCCGTCCCAGAAATCGTTGGACACGGTCACCACGTTGTGGATCTGGTCGATGGTCATCCCGGCCTGCGCAAGCGCCTTCTGCACGGCTTCGAACACCATATCCGCAAAGGTCTCGTGCACCTTGTTTCGTTCCTGCGTGGTTTGTCCCACTCCGACGATCGCAACGCGCTCCATGTTGAAGCAGCCTCCGTTTTGAGGGAAGGGATGAACGTAATGTGGAGAGACGGGCAGACCGTCTATCCGCCTGGGACCGGTCGAAAGTAGGCGATGTCCAGGATCTTACCGGTCCGGTCTTCTTCGAACACCGGTTCCAGGCGCATCCCGGCACGAATCTCGTCCACATCCACATCCCCCAGGAGATGCACCAGACCGGTGGAGGTTCCGTCAAGCTGGATCACACCGTAGGCAAACGGCGCCTTCATGGGCTGAAGGCTGTTTTCATACCGGGGTATCGTGTAGGTCAGGAGCGTGCCCTGCGGTCCCACCTCGATCCAGGGGCCCGTGTCCTGAAAGCAGCGGGGGCACATCTTCCGTGGAGGGACAAAGACCGTGCTGCAGGCCTCGCACTTTTTGCCCATCAACCGCTTGTGATCCCGTATCTCGGTAAAGAACCTGCTTCCCGTATCTCCCACAGACCAGGAATAGGGAACCTTGATCCGGCTCTCGTGAACCATTGGCTCCACGTCCTTCAGCCAATCCTCACCCATGATTTCTCCTCCTCGGTCATTGGCAAGAAACGGTGAAACTATATGAATTCAACCCCTCCTTGTCAACGTGACCGCTGCATGGACATCGCTGGGCGTGGATCGCAGGAGAGGCTTGCAAAAGCAGCCTTTTTTCGTCATTGTACGAAACACAGGCGACCAGCTTGGGATCTGCCCGTTCCTGATGATTTGCGTCGTTCACCCTACGCGTTTCCAGCGGACCGGAGGCTCGGAGCGGTCAAAGGAAGATCCGTCTCCGCTGTGCGCCGGGGAAAACCGTTGTCCAGCAAAGAGGGGAGGGCTCCCGTGAGGGCCGAAGAGGTGGAGCATAAGATCCGCATGCTGCTGCAGACCCTTCTCGATGTGCCGTCCGAATCCATTTCTCCAGAGGCCCACCTGATGAACGATCTGGGTGCAGACTCCTGGCAGTATCTGGAGTTTCGCACGGAACTCGAGAGGATCTTCGGGATCCTGATCCCGGATGACGAGGTGGACCGACTCGGATCGGTGAGGGAATGCGCGGGCCTGGTTCAGGAACGCCTGCATGTGCAGGGTCGGAGCGAGGAGGCAGAACACATATCTTTCCAGGAGGGCTCGGCAAGGCCGTGGCGGTCCGGGGATACATACATGAAAGAGGACGGAACCTACTTCATGGAACTGGAGGTGGGGATTCCGCTCATGGGGAGGTGCAACCTTGCCGAGACGCCCCTTCTCAAGCTGGTGGGAGAGCTTCGATGGAATCACATAAGCCGCTTCAGCGGAGTGCCGAGCAAGGACTTGTCCGATGAAACAGGGGAACGCCTCTACGCCACGTTCTACTACACAGAGGTCCGGTTTCCACGAAAGACCCCCATGGCTGCCTTTGGAGAGAATGACCGGTTTACCCTGGTCAACACGCTTCAGTCCTACGGCAACTCCATTATGGACGGTTACAGCTTTTTCTACCCCGCCTCCTGGCCGGCCGATAAAAAGGTGCCCCTGAGCACAGGGGCGCAGGCAGAGCATCTGGGCATCCCCTACATCCGCACCTCAAACATCTTTGTCAAGATGCTTCAGGGGGCCAGCTGGCTGAAGAAATCCCGTCCCGCCCAACCGGGCGTTGACAGCATTCCCAAGGTTGCCGAGATCCCGGAGACGTATGACCTCATCAAAAGAGCGGGGGAGGAAGGGAGGTTCACTCGTCCTCCGGACAGGTTCTCGCAACTGACGCCCGAGAGGCTTCGAATCGACTATGCCATCGATCCGGACCGGGATTTGAACGGTGTGGGCCTGCTCTACTACGCGAATTATTCCATGATCCTGGACATCGCAGAGAGGCGGCTGTTTTCGGAGAAGCTGCCGATCCCTGTTTCCCATGACCTGCTGGACACCCGGACCCTTGTTTCAAGAGAGACCGCTTATCTCAGCAACGCGCACCAGTCCGACTCCATCGAGATCTATGTGGATGTCTGGATGGAGAATCCCTTCCTTTCCGGACATCCCGATCCGGAAAACCATCCGATCCGCATGATGCTCAACTACGAGATGTTCCGCCGCTCGGACGGGAGGAAGATGCTCGTTTCAACCGCTGAGAAGGAGATTTTCGGAAAGACGCTGAAAGACGCCGGGATGCTGGACACCCTGGAGAAGCTGGCCAGCCCGCAACTTGCATGAAGCCTTCAACTGAGAGCGGGTCCGTCTCATGTGTTGGCCGGGTCGGATGAGATCTTTCGGATGGGTGCCACGTGGGCCATGAGCTTTCGTTTCTTGCCCTGCAGGAACTCCACGATGATCTTCTCCTTGTCGCCGTCTCTTTCCACCTTGCGAACGATGCCCTGTCCCAGGGTTTCATGTTCCACCCGATCCCCTATTCGGTAGGTGAACGTTTGTTTTTGGGACGGCGGGGGAGACAGGGCAGGGGGAGGGATTCGGGAGGAGGATTCCTCACCCAATGCTTTCGTGTCCGTTTCTCCACCCGTAAGAGGTGCATCCTCGTACTGAGCAACCGTACCGGCCGGCAGCGCGATCAGCTCCGCAGGGATGTCGTTGAGGAAACGGCTCGGACGCGTGACCTGCCTTTCCCCGTAGGTCGTCCGGGTCTTTGCTCTTGAGATGTACAGCTTTTTTCGTGCGCGGGTCATCCCCACGTAGCAGAGCCGTCTTTCCTCTGCCAGATCCTCGTTCGTGAGGCTGGCGCGCTCATGGGGGAGGAGGCCTTCTTCCATCCCCAGGAGAAACACCACCGGGAACTCGAGCCCCTTGGCGCAGTGCAGGGTCATCAGCGAAACACAGGATGACCTTGTTTCCGCCTGATCCACATTCGTAATCAAGGCGATCCGTTCGCAGAACACCCCCAGGAGGTTCCGTCCCTTTTCTTCATGGTGTGTCTGTTCGAAACCCGCGGCCGTTCGGAGCAGCTCTTCCACGTTCTCCTGTCTGCGGTCGCCGTCCGGTTCGGATGCCAGGTGCTCCCTGTAGCCCGTCTGGTTCAGCAAAGAAGACAGCAGCGAACTCAGGTTGATGTCCCGGTCCAGTTCGGCATGCAGTTTCTGGATCTGGTCGTGGAAGCCCTGGATCTTCCGATGGCTTGCACCGGAAAAAACCCCTGTTGTCAGGGCGTTTCCCATCGCCTCCCACACGGACTGGCCGCTCTGTGCGGCAAAGGCCTCGAGGCGGTTCTGTGTGACGGGCCCGATCCCGCGCGGCGGCCGGTTCACGATCCTCAGGAGGCTGACCGAGTCCCTGGGGTTGTAAAGAAACCGGAGGTAGGCCAATAGATCCTTGATTTCCGCGCGTTCATAAAACCTGAGGGATCCCACAACGGCATAGGGGATACGGTAGGGGACGAACATTTCCTCCAGAGGACGCGACTGGGCGTTCGTACGGAAGAAGATACCGATGTCGCCGAAGGAGGCCCCGCTGCTGGAAACAAGGGAGAGGATTTCCCTTGATACGATCTCCGCCTCCTCGTCCTGGGTGGTCGCTTCAAAAGAACCGATGGGCTCCCCGGGCCCGTTGGCCGTCCAGAGACGCTTTTCCCTGCGATCCGGGTTTCCGCGGGCAACAGCGGTTGCTGCGTCCAGGATGGTCTGCGTGGAGCGGTAGTTCTGCTCCAGGGTCAGGACCCTCGCGCCCGGAAATCCGGCTTCAAAGTCGAGCATGTTCCGGATCTCGGCTCCCCGCCAGCGGTAGATGGACTGGTCGTCATCCCCCACGACACAGAGGTCGCCTCCAGGGGAAACCAGCTTTTTGAGCAGTTCGTGCTGCGTGCGGTTCGTATCCTGGTACTCATCCACGAGCACGGAACGGAATCGATCCCGGAGGGCCATGAGGATCTCCGGGTGGGTTTCCAGGAGCTCCAGCACGAAGAGGAGCAGGTCCCCAAAATCCAGTGCGTTGGCTTCCTTCAGGATGCGCTTGTACTCGGAGAAGACGTTGCGAAACACCTCTTGAAAAGGAGAGTTGACCGGGATGAGCCCTGCAGGATCAATGGCATGGTTCTTTGCCTTGTCCAGCATGGACCGGATCACCACCGGGCGGATGCGCTTGTCCTGGACCGGCTGCGCCTTGATGCAGGCCTTGATGACGCGCAGTTGATCGGTGTCGTCATAGATGACGAAGTTTCGCTGAAAGCCGAGTCGATGGACATGCTGCCGGAGGATGCGCGCGCAGGTGGCATGAAAGGTGCCCGCCCACATGGATTCGCTGTCCGGGCCCAGCAGCTGCTTCAGGCGAACGCGCATCTCTTCCGCAGCCTTGTTGGTGAATGTGATGGCCAGGATCTGGGAGGGGCTCATGCCCCGATGGAGGACCAGGTGGGCAATACGGTAGGTGAGCACACGGGTCTTGCCGCTGCCCGCTCCTGCGAGAACCAGCAGCGGCCCCCCCTCGTGACGAACGGCTTCCCGTTGCTGCGGATTGAGGTCTTGCTCCAGATCCATTCCTGTGTGAGGCCCGTTACTCCACGGTCACGCTCTTGGCGAGGTTGCGGGGCTGATCCACATCGGTCCCTTTGATCACGGCAACGTGATAAGCGAGAAGCTGCATCGGGATCGTCATGAGGATCGGCGTGATGTAAGGCGTGCTTGCCGGAACGTAGATGAGGTCGTCGGCAAGTTTTTCCGCCTCTGTATCGCCATAGGTTACCATAGCGATGATCCTGCCGTCACGCGCTTTCACCTCTTCCAGGTTGTTCAGGACCTTTTCGTAGAGTTCGTCCGAGGGAAGCGTGGCAACCGTGGGACAGTGCTCGTCAATGAGCGCAATAGGACCGTGTTTCATCTCGCCGGCCGGATACCCCTCTGCATGGATGTAGGAGATTTCCTTGAGCTTCAGGGCCCCCTCCAGCGCCACCGGGTAGTGGATTCCCCGGCCCAGGTAGAGAAAGTCCAGGTGATGGGCGTATTTGCGCGCAATCGCCTCCACATTGCCTTCCCTGGCCAGGACATCCTCCATCAACTGGGGCAGCTTTCTCAGCTCCCGGATGTGGCCTTCCATGGCATCCTCGGAGATCTTGCCGTTTTTCATGCCCAGGAAGAGGCTGAGAAGGTAGAGGGCCGTGATCTGGGTGGTGAAGGCCTTTGTGGATGCCACGCTGATCTCCGGCCCGGCATGCGTGTAGAGCACCCCCTGGCATTTTCTTGCCAGGCTGGAATCCACCACATTGCAGATCCCGAGGGTGAGCGCACCCTTTTGCGTGGCCTCTTCCAGCGCGGCCAGGGTGTCCGCGGTTTCTCCGGACTGGGAGATGGCCACGAACAGGGTGTTCTTTGAAAGCAGGGGATTCCGGTAGCGGAACTCCGAAGCCAGGTCCACCTCTGTGGGGATCCGGCAGAGCCCCTCCAGCATGAATTTCCCGATCAGACCCGCATGCCAGGAGGTGCCGCACGCCACCAGGCAGATCTTCTTCACCTTTTTCAGTCGTTCCTCCGGGATCTGGATGTCCTCCAGGTAGATCTCCCGTTTCCTGCCGAAGATCCGGCCCCGGATCGTGTCCGTGATCACACGGGGCTGCTCGTGGATCTCCTTGAGCATGAAGTGCTTGAAGCCGCCTTTCTCCGCCATCATCGGAGACCAGGTGATGTGGGTGGGTTCACGCTCCACCGGTTCTCCGTCAAGGGTCGTGACCCGGCAACCGTCCGGAGTGAGCACCACCAGTTCTTCGTCATCGAGAAAGACCATCTGGCGGGTGTGGTCCAGTAGGGCGGGGATGTCCGATGCGAGGAAATACTCGGACTCGCCAAGACCCATGACAAGCGGGCTCGATTTCTTGGCCCCGATGAGACAGGAGGGCTCGTCTTGAGAGATCACGGCAATGGCATAGGACCCCTTGACCTGTTTCAGTGCCTGGCGGACCGCCTCCTCCAGGGGGAGGGAGTCTGTGAGGATATCATCGATGAGATGCGCGATGATCTCCGTGTCGGTCTCGGAGAGAAAGGTCCTCCCCTTGGCCTGGAGCATGTCCCTGAGTTCCAGGTAATTCTCGATGATCCCGTTGTGAACCACCACCACCGATCCTGACCGGTGTGGATGCGCGTTCGTTTCCGAGGGCTTTCCATGGGTGGCCCATCGCGTGTGTCCGATGCCCAGGTTGCCGTCGCACGGATTCTGGGCCATCTCCTCCACCAGGCAGGAGAGCTTCCCCTCTGTTCGCCGGATCTGGAGTTCCCCTCCCTCATCCAGAAGGGCGATCCCTGCAGAGTCGTAGCCTCTGTACTCCAGCTTCTTCAACCCTTCCAGGAGAAGGGAAGCGGATTTCCTGTGTCCCGTATAACCAACAATCCCACACATGGTTTTGCCCTCCCAGGTTTCTATAGGGATCGGGATGCCTGTTGTTGTCCTTATTTCAGCCGCGGATGGTCATGCGGCGTGCTTATGTCATGTTTTCTTCTTCTTTTGCTGGTTCTTCCGTCCGGGAGCCTTTTCCTTCCCCTGTTTCCCGGGTTTCTTCCTTTTCGCCCAGCCTTCGATGACCCTCTGCCTGGAGCGGCCCAGGGCAAGGGCCCCGGAAGGAACGTCCTCTGTGATGGTGGATCCTGACCCGATGTAAGCCCCTTTCCCCACCCTGACCGGGGCGATCAACTGCGTGTCACTGCCCACGAAGACCTTGTCTTCAATGACCGTCTTGTGTTTCTCCTCGCCGTCATAGTTGCACGTGATGGTGCCGCACCCGATGTTCACGTCCCGGCCGATCTCCGTGTCGCCCAGGTAGGTGAGGTGGGCTGCCTTGGATCCCTGGCCGACCCGTGTTTTCTTCACTTCAACGAAATTGCCCACGAGCGCCCCTTGTTCGAGAACCGTCCCGGGGCGGAGGTGGGCCATGGGCCCCACCCGGGCCTCATCCCCCACACGGCTATCCTGGATGACGCAGTAGGGACGCACCTGCACACCGCAGCCGATCCTGGAATCCCTGATCATGTTTCCGGCTTCGATCACCGAACCCCTTCCGATATGTGTGTTCCCTTGAAGGTGGCAGTCCGGTTCGATGCGAACGTCCCGGTCCAGGGTTACCGAGGGATCGATCTGGGTGCGGAACGGGTCCACGATGGTTACACCCTCGAGCATCCAGCGGGAACAGGTCTCCAGGCGAAGGATTCTTTCCGCCTCGGCCAGATCCTTGCGGGTGTTGATCCCCAGTGCGCATGCAGGCTCATCCGTGAGGCTCCAGCCAACCGGGAGCCCCTTCGAAACGGCAAGCCCAACGATATCCGTCAGGTAGTACTCTCCCTGTGCGTTGTCCGCGTTGAGCCCATCAATGGTTTCCAGCAGGAACGGGATGTGGATCGCGTAGATCCCCGTGTTGATTTCCCGAATCTTCTTTTCCTCCTCCTGTGTATCCGCCTCTTCCACGATCCGCAGGATCCTGCCTGCCCTGTCCCGGACGATCCTTCCGTATCCGTAAGGATTCTCGAGTTCCGCGGTGAGGATGGTGATGCAGGCCTTCTGAAGGGCATGTTGCTTCAACAGGGCTTCCAGCACCTCCTGCTTCAACAGGGGGACGTCTCCGTAAAGGACCAGGACCGTGTCTGCCGCATCCTTGATCAGCGGAAGGGCAACCCGCACGGCATCCGCGGTTCCTCTCTGGTGGGGCTGGACGGCCCACGCCGGGGGCGGGCTGTAATCTGCAAAGGCTTCCCGCACCCTGTCTGCCTGGCAACCCACGACCACGGCAAGCTTTTCGGGTTTCATCGCACAGGCCAGGTCCAGGCTGTAGGCGAGCATGGGGCGAGCGGCAAGAGGGTGGAGGACCTTCACCGTATCCGACTTCATCCGGGTGCCTTTCCCGGCTGCGAGGATAATGACGGCCATGTTCATAGAGACAACCCCGTTCTCTGTCTTCAGTCTTCCAGGATAAAGGTGATGTTGCTGGTGACCCTGTAGTCTTTGATCCTTCCATTCTCAATGGTTACGTTTTGTCTCAATATCTCGAGATTCGTGATGTTTCTCAGGGTCTTGTTGGCCCGGTCGAGGGCCTCCTCCAGGGCCTCCTTGAATCCTTCTACAGAGATCCCAATCACCTCTGTAACGCGAGCAACCGCCATCTTCAGTCTCCTTTCCGGTGATTTCTTTCTTATCGGTTGTTTTGATTTTTTTCGTAATCCCTGGAGGTCCTTTTCAGGTGCCCGATCCCTTCCCGAACATCCTGCTCCGCAACGGCGGGTCTCAGTTCCAGGATCTTCAGGATGTCTTCCTGACACAGAAAGGGGGCGACAGGGGCAAAGTTGGTTTCCCCCCTTCCCGGTGCCAGGTGATCCTCATGGCCGATCGTATCGTGAAGGTGGATCCCCACGAGCCGGTCTCCAAAGGCTGCCAGCCAGTCCGGTTCATCCTGGATACCGAGGTTTCCCTGGGCAGCGGCATGGCCCATGTCGTGCCAGTACCCAACAGGCCCTCCTTTGAATTCATCAAGCAGGGCGCCCAATTCCTGAAAACTCGGGATCTCTCTGAGATAATACCGGTTCTCCATCCCCAGCCGAATCTGAAGCCGCTCTGCCAGAGGCAGCAGGGCGGAAAGGCTCCGACAAACGGTCTCAAAGTAGATCTTCTGCTTTGCTTCCCTCTCTTCCCAGGATGATCGGATCATTGCCTGATAGGCCTTTGTGCCCACCATGCCCCGGTCATAATCGCTCTTGATCTTCTCCATGGGATCTTCCATCTCCACCCTGCCCAGGTGGAGAACGAGCGCCCTTGCCCCAAGGTCTGCGGCGTATTCCATCGATTTTCTCGTGAACATGACGGACAGCCGTCTCTGATCAGGGTCCGGTGAGCTCAAGAGAAAGGCGTCCCCGCTTGCCTTCACCGGGGGCTGGGTGGGGGGTGGGGGGAAGAAATTGTGAATGCTGAGGATCCTGGCCCTTCCGGCCTTGACCTCTTTCTTGATGGAGCGGACGGATTCCGGTTCAATCCTGTAGTCGAGCTCTACGCCGGCGAGACCGTCCAGGGACCGGAGGCAATCCATCAGTGCCTTCCCGTCCTTGATCTGAAGGGATCTCCATGCGGAAGAGATGCCGAGGTTCATTTTGTTCCTACCTCCCGGGATCTTTGTGTGAAGCGCGCTGGAAGTCCCCCAGATCCTTGAGGGCTTTCTCCACGCTTTTTCGGGAGGGGATGCCTGCCCGGCCCCCAAGGCTCAGGCAACTCAGCGATGCCGTGACCGTGGCCCATCGAAATCGGTCCGGAGGGGCCCAGCCCTGGAGCAACCCGTAAATGTAGGCGCCGTGGAACACATCCCCGGCGCCTGTTGTATCCTTTGCCTGGATGTCCAGTGCGGGGAGCCATTGAGGCTCGTCCTCCCATAAACAGAGGGAGCCCCTCTCACCCATGGTAATGGCCACAACCTCCGGACCCATACGCTTGAGGTCCTGGAGGAGGTCCGGCAGAGACTTCTCCGGGGCAAACTGTCCTGCAAAGTTCTCTGCTGCAATGAAGTGATCGGTCCGTTGAATCAGATCGGTCACGCCCGGCCGCAGCGAGCCCGCATCCAGGATCACGGGGATTCCCCTTTCCTGTGCCAGCCCGGCCAGATGAACAGATGCCTCCATGTGCAATCCATCCAGATGAAGGGCATGCACCCCTTCGAGAAAGTCCTTCGGGATCTCGTTCGCTCGAACCGGCTCCGCGTCCGGACGCCCCCAGAAGATGGTTCGCTTCCCACTTTCAGCTTCTACGCAGACAAAGGCGAACTGACTCTGGACTCCCTCCCGGATCAAGGTCGCTGAAAGATCGATGTTTTCGCGCTCCAGCCCTTTAAGGATCCGCAGCCCGAAGGCGTCGTTGCACACAACGCTCGCTAACCGGGCAGCGATCCCCCAGCGGGTGAGCGTCACCAGGGCCGTGGCCACCGGTCCTCCGCCCTGGATGGTAAATTCGCTGAATTCACACTTCGTATCAGAGACAGGAAAGGCATCCACCACGCAGAGGTAATCAAGGGAACATTGCCCGAACCCAGCGACGGTCAAAGCGTCCGGCCGGAGGCTGTCGGGGTGCATGGCTGAACAAGAAGGGTTTTTGTTCATGCGCCGTATACGTGAGAGGAGGGGATTATTTCAGGATCTTTTTTC
>CAZSUQ010000081.1:0-11790 GCA_964609935.1 uncultured Thermodesulfobacteriota bacterium
CGATGGTTTTTATCATAACAAGAATCTCAGGTTGAGAAAAACTATCATTTTGAGGATACGCTGCATTGGATAGCAAAGAGACGCTTCAGCGCCTCAAATTAATTGTCTTGTGACAGCGTCCATCCCCCGATCCCCTGTGTGGTGAGGATCTCCTCAGCCCCGCGGATCATCTTCTCCATCAGCTCCTTTACGGAAAGCACCTCATCAATGTGGCCGATGGCAAGGGAAATAGCGCCTGTCCCCGCTTCCTTTGGTATGCCGAAGTCCTCTGCCTTGCCGGCTGCCTTCAACATCTCCATTGTGGATGACGCGGTCATCATCTTCTGGAGATCCTCGGGCTTCGGGGTGGTGAGGATCGGATCACGCCATCTCGGTTCGTAGGGGTCGGCCTTTACGAGCGCTTCCTTCCTGTGGTCGGAAAGCTTGCATTCCCTGACCGCGCAGAACACGGATCCCAGTTGAACCGCATCCGCGCCGAGCGCCAGAGCCCCGAGAAAGCTCCGTGCATCCCCGATACCTCCGGCGGCTATGATGGGGATGCTCAACCTCTTTGCGGCCAAAGGAATCGTGACCATGGTGGGCAGCACATTGGAGCTCTTCAGCCCTGCTCCTTCGAGCCCCATCATGCACACCGCATCGGCGCCGTCACGTTCCGCTGCAAGTGCATGTCTCACTGTCTGGGCCTTGTGGATCCATATCAGCCCGGCACCTTTGATCTTTTCTCCGTACTCAACAGCCCTGGATGCAGCGGTTTCGATAATGGGAACCCTTTCCTCGATGGCCACATCGAGCATGGGAAGGAGGGAAGGATCCATGGTGGGGCTGAAATTGACCGCAAAAGGCTTTTCCGTCATGGATCTAGCCTTCTGGATCGCCTTTCTGAGCCTCTCCGGTTTCCGCAGCATCCACGCCGTAATCGTTCCCAGCCCCCCGGCATTCGAGACCGGCACGGCGAGTTCCACCGTACCCAACCCTGCCATGGCTCCTTCGATGATGGGGTACTCGATCCCCAAAAGATCTGTAATACGTGTTTTCCACCGCATCGGTTCTTTCCCTTCATGTGGTTGCGCTTTGTTTTGAAAGTGATATTAGCACAAACCCCAAACCGCATCAGGTGGCTTGTGCAATAGAGCAGGTGGGCTGTGCGATAAGGGCAAGATTCGATATGGATCAGGAATTTGTTGACCCTTGAAAACAGAAGGTGATAAGATTTTAGTTGTGAACAATGTTATATTTAGCATCAGTAAGGTTCGACTCTCCTTTTCAGGACGCCGGGCTCCCTATGATCGGAGGCTGCCATGAAATTCCGGAAAAGTACGATGACACCAGGTTACCAGGCAACAATGTTCCTGCTGGTTCTGCTCTTCCCGCTGAGCGCCTTGGCTGTGGAGCCCTGGGAGCGAAGCTGTTACTTCGGTGATCTGCACGTACACACCGAACTCTCTGCGGATGCCTACGGCGAGGGGATGAGGGGAACCATTGATGAAGCCTATGCCTTTGCAGTGGGCGCGGAGATCAATATCCCCCCTTACTGCGACCCGGGTGACCCGGGCTGTGAGCAGATGACCCAGCAGCTGGAGCGTCCCCTGGATTTCGTCGCCATCACCGATCATGCAGAGTTCTTCGGAGAACAGGATATCTGCAGGGATGAAACCTCGGAGGCCTATAGCACGGAAATATGCGTCGATTACAGGCTGAACACGGAAAACTCCTTCAAGTATGTATGGAATATCCGTTTGAATAATATACCTCAGTACCTGTCCTGCGGGTGCGGTTCAAAGACAATCGCCCGCTTCTCCTTCTGCGGCGCGGATGGGGAGACCTGTCTTCAGCGTGCGGAAACCGTGTGGCAGGGTACCGTTGTAGCCAAAGCCGATGCCTACAACGATCCCGGGAACTTTACCGCCTTTGCTGGATATGAATGGAGCGGTGTGCCGAACCTGAGAAACTGGCACCGGAACGTGGTCTTCAGGAACGGGAACGTGCCTGCCCGCCCGGCATCCTACTTTGATGTCCCCCAGTCAGGGTGGCTCTGGTCCAGGCTGGAAGCCGAATGTGTCCCTCCGGACTGTGAGGTGCTGTCCATCCCCCACAATTCGAACATCAGCGACGGCCTGATGTTCTCGTTGACCAACGTTGATATGACCGCCGGGGAATACGCCAGCCTGAGTGAAAAATACGAGACACTGATCGAGGTCGTGCAGCACAAGGGCGACTCGGAATGCTTTTACGGGACAGACCCCCTGGAATCCACGGATGAAGCGTGCGGCTTCGAGAAGGTCCCGTACGGGAATATCGTGGGTGCCCGCGAGAGGAATCCTTTGTTGAACATCCCACCGAACCCGAAGTCCTTTGTCCAGTACGGACTCAAGCAGGGGCTTCTGTACATGGTGGATCCCGGGGACTATGTGCTGGAAGACCCCAGCCACTATGATTCGCAATACCTGGGGATCAACCCGTTCAAATACGGGATGATCGGCAGCACGGACACCCATCTTGGGACGAGCGGTGCCGTGGCGGAAAACGACTACGTGGGCAACATCAGCATGGTGAGCGAGTTCAGCGAGGATACGAGCCTGCCGGACTGGGAGGGACACAACCCAGGCGGGCTCGCCGTCCTGTGGGCGGAAGAGAACACGCGGGACTCCCTCTTTGACGCCATGAAGAGGCGGGAAGCCTACTCCACGAGCGGCCCCCGCATCACCCTGCGTTTCTTCGGTATGTGGGCGGCCGGCGCTTCACCCCTTTTGGGCATGTGCTCGGACCCGGACTTTGTCGAGCTTGGCTACACCAACGGGGTTCCCATGGGCGGGGACCTGCCCGCAAGGCCTGCGGATACGCTTCCCACGTTCGCCCTGTATGCGCACAAGGATACCGGCGGGGGCAACCCGAACGTGCTGTCCACACCGCTGCAGAGGATTCAGATCGTCAAGGGGTGGGTGAACGAGAGCGGGCCGCAGGAAACCGTCTATACCGTGAACCCGCCCTCCCAGCCGCCCGATACGGGCGCATCCGTGGACACGGGCACGTGTGTGACGTCAGGCGCAGGCTATGATGTTCTCTGCAATGTGTGGCAGGATCCCGACTTCGATCCGAACCAGCATGCCTTTTATTACGCAAGGGTGACAGAAAATCCCACGTGCCGCTGGAGTACATGGTTCTGCAAGGACATCGTGGACCCATGCAGTCAGCCTGGGTACGAGGCCTGCTGCGATCCTCAATTCCCCTTGACGATTCAGGAGCGCGCACTGTCATCCCCTGTCTGGTACACACCGTAATTCAGGATTCCCCTGGTGCGTAAACTCAAACCGGCCCTTTATTTCCTCCTGCTGGGCGCGTTCGCCATCCTGTTGATCCACAGGGACGAGCCCAGGGAGGTGATTGACCTGTTCAGCTGGCAGCTTCTCATGCAGAAAGAAAGCTGGGAACGTTCTAACCGGGCCAGGGCGGGTTCCGAGGTTATGGCGCACATCCTGGACGATCTCATATACAAAGAGGTCCTCGTTCGCGAAGCTCTGCGTCTCCGTTTCCATCAGGCAGACAATATTGTCTGGACCCGGCTGATTCGAAACATGAGATCTGCCTCACAGGTAACGGCCATGGAAGATGAGGAGTTGTTCCGGCAGGCGCTATCCCTTGAACTGCACCGGTCCGATCTGGTTGTGAGGCGAAGGCTGATCGCCAGAATGGAACGGTTCATCAAGAACAACTACCTGATCGAAGAGCCGGACGACTCGGATGTGAACCGGTTCATCACGGAGAACCCGGATCTGTTCTCCAGGGGGGAACGGGTCTCCTTCTGCCATGTGTTTTTATCTTCCGGCGGAGCGCATGAAGATGCGGAAGCGTCCGCAAAGATGCTGCTCCGGGAATTGAGAAAGGGAAACACGGCCCCGGAAAAGGCCTACAAGCTGGGCGACATGTTCCCGCACCCTTACTGTTTTCGAAATGCCAGTAGCTCTTATGTAAAGAACATTTTTGGTCAGCGCTTTACGGATGCCCTCCTGGCCGGCGAGGCACGGACTTGGTCCGGCCCGGTGCAATCCGGTTACGGCACACACCTTGTCCGTCTTGAGGCGAAGCATGTCACCCATGTCCCGGCCCTGCCTGAAAACCGCAAAAGGGCAAGGAACATTCTCATCACCGAACGGGAGAAGCGGTTGGTTCAGGACATGGCGAGAGAACTGGCCAACAACCATTACACGATTGTCATCGATGGCGTTCCGGCCGGAGATTACAGGCTTGAGCAACTGCTGGACATAAAGGCGAACCCGTGAACGTGCCATGAGGTGGACCTTCTTTCTTGCGGGAATCCTTTCACAAGCTTTCCCTGCCATCCCTTCCTCAGCTGAAAACAGCAGCGATTTACACAATGGGTACATGTGCAACCTACGGGTGCATAGAGAGATGCCTGGAAGCGCTGTGATCCGCCTGCCAGCCTGAAACCCCGAGAAAAACAAAAAAAATCTTGACAAACCGAACGATCATTCATAATTTAGAATGAAATTCAAATAATAGATCAATATTCACAGAATAGAACGCCAATTCAGGTGTTTCCATGCCGGAAAAAGATCCCGAAAAGAAACTGACCAGAAAGGAGCGGGAAAGGCTTCAGCGGCAGAGAGAGCTGCTGGAGGTCGCTGAAGAGGTATTCTCCCGAAAGGGCTTTCACAGCACCACCATCCAGGAGATCTCGGAAAGGTCCGAGTTTGCCGTGGGCAGTATCTACCACATGTTTGCCAGCAAGGACGAGATCTACCTGGCCCTTCTGCGGATGAGGTTCGAGCAGTACTTGGCCATCCTGGAGGAAAAGCTGGATAAGGAGAAAGACCCGCTGGAAAGGGTCCGGGTGTTCATCCGGACCCGGTTCGAGTTCTTCTTCGAGCACAGGATGCTTTTCAGGCTCATTCTCAACACCACCTACGGGCCTCAATGGGATGTACGGGACGGCCTGGAAGACAAGCTCATCGCCAGGTACGAAGGGCACCTAAAGCTGCTGGCAGGGATCATCGAGGAGGGGATCCGGACGAATCTCTTTGCCGGAAAGGATGCCTTTGGGATGGCCCTTGCCATTGAAGGGATGATCAACGCGTTTGTGGGTTACTGGATACGAAACAAGGACAAGGAGTTCTCGTTCCCGAGAAAGGAAACCGTGGAAGAGGTCTTCTTCCAGGGAATCCTGAAGACCCGGAAGAAGACCAAGTAGGGTGAAGACGAGAAAAAGACATTTTTCCACAAAATAAATGAAAGGAGGAGGCAGAACATGGGATTTCGCTATGCCGCGGTGAAGGAATTCGTGGGAAAGGAGTCGGGCGACATCCTTTCCCTCGACAAGGTGAGCAGCTCGGACATCCGGCACTGGATCGAGTGCATGGAGGACAGGGTGGTGCCCTTTGAGGAGATCAAGGGGGTGAAGGCGGTCGCCCCGCCGGCCATGACGATGGTGTGGACCATGCCCCCGCTGTGGGAGCCTGAGCCGAAGGAGCCCACCGAGCCGCATGAGCTCGCACTGAAGGCGCTGGACGATGCGGGGTATGATGGTGCCGTGGGCCTGAAGCTGAAGCAGGAGTTTCTGAAGCCTGTGCGCATCGGGGATCAGCTGAGCTACAAGATCAAGCTGGCCGCGGTTTCCCCCAAGGAAGTGGAGACAAAGATGGGAAAAGGGTTTCAGGTGGACCTGGTCTACACCCTGTCCAACCAGAAGGGGGACGCGGTGAGCAAGCAAAACTATTCCCTCTTGAAATTCAAGGTATTGAAACCGGCGATCTGATGGAGCCCGTGCTCCGAGACAAGGGAGGTTTGTTTGCCATGGGAAAGAAAGACGAAGTGAAACCGTATAACAGCCCTACGGAAGAAACGCTCGACTACGATTCCATCAAGCACCTCGTGGGACAGTTTTCACCGCTCAGAAAACCGCACGATGAGGTGACCGAGTCGGATATCCGCCACTGGTGCGAGGTGATGCAGGATGCCAATCCCCTGTACGCGGACACGGAAGTTGCCAGGGAGAGCGAGTACGGCGGGATGATCGCCCCTCCTGCAATGCTCCAGGTCTGGTCCCTGGGATCCATGAAGGCGGCACTGGAGCATTTCGTCCACAACAGGCTTGCCCACCCCGACGATCCCCACAACCAGATCAATACGATGCTGGAGAAAGCAGGCTACACCGGGGTCATGGCCACGGGCCAGGAGCAGGTCTACGAGAAGACCATCAGGCCCGGGGATGTCATCTCCTGCAAGATGGGGGTTGTTCAACTCTCGGACCACGACCATTTCACCCGGCAGGGCGTGAGCCGTTACTACACGCTCATGTACAGCTTTTCCAACCAGAACGATGAACAGGTGGGTTACATGACGTTCCGTGTGCTCTGGTACAAGCCGCCCATGACCACGAGAAGACTCTTCAAAGGTTAAATACGAACGGAGGATCTGAAAATGGCAAAAAAGATCAAACAGGTCTACTGGGAAAACGTGAAGGTCAAACAGGACCTGCCGCAACAGAGCAGGGTGGTGGACACCACGCTCGTCTCGGCCGGTGCCATGTGGGCCTCGCACGACTTCATGCCCGTGCACCACGACAGGGATTTTGCCCAGAGCAAGGGGGCGCCCGACATCTTCATGAACATCCTGACATCCAACGGCCTTCTCGCCTCCTACCTTGAGCAGTGGGCCGGCCCCAGGGCCAAGCTGAAAAAGATGCAGTGCAGCCTGCAGGTCCCCAACTTCCCCAACGACAACCTGGACATGAACGCACGCGTCAGAAAGAAGTACAAGGAGGGGAACGAACACCTGATTGAACTCTCCTTTCAGGGGGACAACAAGCTGGGGCCCCACATCGCGGGTTTGGCGGTCATGAGCCTGCCAACAAAAGGCAAGAAGAAGGGAAAGAAAAAATGACGCTGAGAAACAAGGCCTGTATCGTTGGGATCGGTTCCACCGAATTCACGAGATGTTCCGGCCGCAGCGAAATCCATATGGCCGTGGATGCGGCGCTGGCGGCCTGTGAGGATGCCGGGCTCGAGCCGGAAAAGATCGACGGCATGGTCAAGTTCGGAACGGCAGGGCAGGTGGCCACCGAGTTCACCACCGAGGCGGATGTGGCCCGCTGCCTGAACATCCCCAACCTGCACTACTTTGCCGAGGCCCCATGGGGCGGCGGCGCCTGTTGCGCCACGGTCATGCATGCGGCCATGGCCGTTGCCACCGGCGTGGCGAAATACGTCCTGTGCTTCCGCTCCCTGAAGCCCGCCAGCGGCACGGTCCGTTACGGCAGACCGGCCACCATGCCCATTGACGCCCACTGGAGCTACACCATGCCCTTCGGCTTTGCGAGCCCCACCTCCTGGGTCGCCATGTTCACCACCCGGTGGATGCACGAAACCGGCGCCACCGAGGAGGACCTGGCCTCGGTGGCCCTTGTGTGCCGGGAGAACGCCGTGGTGAACCCCCGGGCGATCTTCTACCAGAGGCCCATGACCATGGAGGACTACTTCCGCTCCCCCATGCTGGTCAAGCCCTTCCGCATGCACGACACCTGCCTGGAGAACGACGGCGCCGTTGCCTTGATCGTCACCACACCGAAACGTGCCAGGGATCTCAAGCAGAGCCCTGCCTACATCTCCGGTGCGGCCATGGCAACCGCTGAAGACGCCTACTGCATGACCGCCTTCTACCGGGATAAGATCGGGATACCGGAGATGGAATGGGTGGGCAAGGACCTGTTCAAGATGGCACGGATGACCCCGAAGGATGTGGATGTGTGCCAGGTCTACGACGCCTTTACCTCCCTGGTGCCCATGCAGCTCGAGGCCCTGGGATTCGTGGAGGAAGGGGAGGGCGGCGCCTTTGTCCGGGGAGGGGACCGTATCCGGCCCACCGGGGAGTTTCCCATCAACACATCGGGCGGCATGCTCTCCGAATCCTACATTCACGGAATGAACATGATCGCCGAGGCGGTCCGCCAGATCCGAGGCACGGCCGTCACACAGATCCCCAATGTGGAGGTTTCCATGAGCACCGGCGGTCTGGGCGTGCCCACGAGCGGTCTCATCCTCACCAAAGGCTAACAAGAGGGAGGCGTGAACAATGGCCCTGGAATTCAACGATTACTACCTGAAATATTTCTATGATCCGGTTGCCGAATCCTTTGAAGAAGGATTCTGGAATGCCATCAAGCAGCGGAAGCTGGTTTTCCAGAGATGCGGGGATTGCGGCGAGTGGCTTCATCCGCCGCGTCCCATGTGCCACAAGTGCAGAAACGTAGACCTGGAATGGGTGGAATCGAGCGGCAAGGGGAAGATCTACAGCTATTGTGTCTTCACCCGCGAGGTGAACCCGCTGTACAGGGTCCCCTTTGAGGTGGTGCTCGTGGAGATGGACGACGAAAAGGTCCGTTTCATCTCCAACATGAAGGATACCGACCCTGACGAGCTTTACATCGGGATGCCGGTGGAGGTGGAGTTCGTGGAGATCAACGACGAGTGGACCCTTCCCTGGTTTCGCAAGGCGAAAAAGGGCGGCTCCGGCAAGAAGAAGTCGGGAAAAGGGAAATGAGGTATCGGTTCAGTGAAGAACAGGCCCGTTTCCGGGACGAGGCGCGGGCCTGGCTGCAGCAGAACGTCACCCCTGAAGTGAAGGCAGAGGTGGAAGCCGAGCCCATGGAGCCTGCCGGGCCCCACTCCAGGGCGTTCATGAAGAAGCTGGGGGATGAGGGTTGGCTCGCCATCTTCTGGCCCCGGGAGTACGGAGGCAAGGGGCTGTCCTCGGTGGAGCAGATGATCTTCATCACCGAACTGCGCCGCTGCGGCGGTCCGCCCCTGACCCTCACCATGACCTCGGTGGTGCCCACCCTCCTGCGCGTGGGCACCAAGGAGCAGAGGGAACACTGGATGCCCGGGATCATGAAGGGGGAGGTGGATTTTGCCATCGGCTACTCCGAGCCGAATGCGGGCACGGACCTGGCAAGCCTGCAGACCAAGGCGGTCCTGGAGGGGGATGAATACGTGATCAACGGCCAGAAGGCCTGGAACACCTTTGGTCACGTGTGCACGCACCAGTGGATGGCCTGCCGCACGAACTTCGAGGTGGCCAACCACAAGGGCATCTCCCTTTTCATCGTGCCCATGGACCTGCCCGGGATCGAGGTCAGGCCCATCGAGTGCTGGGGGGACGCCATCACCAACGAGGCCTTTTTCGACAACGTCCGAGTCCCCGGGGATTACCTGATCGGTGAGCCAGATGCAGGGTGGGGGTACATGCGGATCGCCCTGAACTTTGAAAGGATCTACATCGCAGCCGCGGCACGCAGCGAGATGTTGTTCGAGAACCTGCTCCGGTACTGTCTTGAAACCGTGATCGACGGCGAAGCCCTGGCCAGGAAGCCCCTGGTCCGGCATCGGTTGGCCGAACTGGCCATGGAGTTGGAGGTGCACCGTCTGCTGGGCTTTCGGACCGCATGGCTCATCGACCAGGGGCAGTTGCCCACCAGGGAGGCAAGCGAGTTGAAGATTTTTGCCTCCGAGTTCCGGCAGAAGATGGCGGATGTGGGGATGCAGCTCATTGACATGTACGGCCAGTTGAACTGGCGGTCCAGGCATGCGCCCTTCAAAGGCGAGCTCGAGCGGGCCTACCGGTTCGTTCCGGTGGAGAAGTTCGGAGGGGGGACCAACGAGATTCAGCGGGACATCATTGCGCAGAGGGGTCTGGGGCTGCCGAGGCCGGACAAGGTGATCATGAAGTTGGTAGAGAAGTGGATGGCGAAACGCTAGCCGGCCTGGAAATGAGGGAAGACCAATGGATTTGGGACTCACGCAGGAGCAGAAAATCCTCATCGACGAGGCCCGCAGGTTTTTTTCCAGGGAGTGGAACACGGCAAAGGTTCGGGAAGCCATCAAGTCCGAATCCGGACACGATCAGGAACTCTGGGAAAAGATGGCCGGCCTCGGCTGGATGGGGCTGTTCGTCCCGGAGGGCTACGGCGGTTCCGGGCTGGGTTTCTTTGACCTGGCCCTGCTGTACGAGGAGTGCGGTCGCGCGCTGGTTCCCACAACCTTCTACTCCACCGTCAGTGCAGGGCTGGCCGTCCTCCAGGGTGGAAATGAATCCCGGAAAAAGGATCTCCTGTCCAGGCTTGCCAGGGGGGAACTCCTTGCCACCCTTGCCGTCTCCGAGTCCCAGGCGATTCACGACCCCTCCTTCTTTCAAACCTCTGCTGTTTTTGAAAAGGGCGCCTACACCCTGAGTGGGACGAAACTCTTTGTCCCCAACGCCGAGGTCTCGGATGTCCTCATCGTGGCGGCCCGAACGGCCCAGGGTGCCGGGGACCAGGGGTTCAGCCTCTTCCTGGTGGAAAAGGGGACGCCGGAAATGCGGACGACTCCCCTGCTTACCTTTGGCGAGGACAAACAACATGAGGTCCGGTTCGAGTCCGTGCGTGTGGGTCCGGACCACGTTATCGGGAAACCCGGTCAGGGCTGGCCCATTGTGGAGAAGACCCTGGAACAGGCAACGGTCCTGCAGTGTGCCGAGATGGTGGGCGGGGCCCAGACCGTCCTCGATATGACGGTGCAGTACATGATCGACCGGCACCAGTTCGACCGGCCCCTCGGGAGCTTCCAGGCCGTTCAGCACATGTGTGCCGACATGTCCATCTTCCTGGACGGCGCAAGGGAGCTCACCTACCAGGCGGCATCCCTGATCCATGAAGGCCTTCCCTCGAGAAGGGAGAGTTCCCTGGCCAAGGCATGGGTCGGGGATACCTACAAGCGGTTGACCCTGACCGCTCACCAGCTCTTTGGCGGGATCGGCTTTTCCCGCGAACACGATCTCTACCTCTACTCTTCCAGGGCAAAGGCCACCGAGATTGGACTGGGTACAAGGGACAGGCACATTGACATTGTTGCTCAACAGCTGGGGCTCTAAGTGTTCTTCATCGATTCCCATGTCCATATCTTTCCTGAGAAGCGTCTGCGGGGGCTGGTGAAGTGGATAAGGGGATTGATCCCCGATCACCCGGTCTCTGCTTTGGTAACGGAACAGGAACTTCTTTCCGATTTCAGAAAGGAAGGGGTCACCCACTTCTTCAATCTCGTCTACCCGTTGA
This sequence comes from uncultured Thermodesulfobacteriota bacterium, assembly GCA_964609935.1. GTDB lineage: Bacteria > Desulfobacterota > DSWW01 > DSWW01 > DSWW01 > CAYTRL01. The sequence goes on from CAZSUQ010000081.1 coordinate 11,102, forward strand.
AAGAGGAAGAGACCGGACCGCTCAACGAATTCAACGCCCGTTTCTGCAGCGCAACACCCGGTGCGATCCCCTTTGCCACCCTGCACCAGGACACGCATCAAAAGGCCGGGGTTGCCGAGGAGGCGCTGAAATCACACCCGTTCATTGGATTCAAGTTCCATCCCTTTATCCAGGGCTTTGATCCCTGGGATACGCGTATGGACCCCCTCTATGCGTTCCTCCAGGAAGCAGGCCGCCCGGTGATTCTTCACACCGGTTACGGCGATTACTACGGGAAATCCATGCCCACGTCCGAGCTGAGAGCCCTGCTCAAGCGTTATCCGCGACTCCCCGTGGTGTTTGCACACATGGCCTTTCCCGAACTCGATACCGCCTTCTCCATGCTGGATGAATTCCCCGATCTCTACCTGGATGCCGCCCTTGTTCTGCCCTGCCGTCGCCCAGCCTTCGAGCCGCTGCTCCTCTCGGTCCCAGGGGGAAAAAGGATGCTCGATGTCCTGCTCGAGGGGCTGGAAGCATACCGGGGGCGTGTCATGTACGGCTCCGACCATCCCGTGGGCATGGGCGGCCTGCCCGACATCTACAGGGACCTGCATGATCTGCCCATATCCGAGGAAGCCAAGCGCAGCATCCGAATGGAAACCCCAATGGCCTTTGTATCCCGGTTCCAGCCTGATTTCGACTGGAAC